>JAHIFE010000141.1 GCA_018901125.1 Pseudomonadota bacterium
TGATATCAAGTTCGATTTCATATAAAGGACTTTCAGCTCTTTCATAAAGAATAATACTTTCCGGTTTAAATCTGCATATCTGCCTGCAAAGTTCAGAGCCAATGGAGCCGCCTGCTCCTGTTACAAGTACTATTTTTCCCTTTAAATATCTGCCGATTTTATCAGTATCCAGTTTAATAATTTCACGCCCAAGCAAATCGTTGTAAGACACCTCGCGAATTGTATTTACAGTTACTTTTCCATCAATCAGTTCACTATATCCAGGGATTGTTTTAAATGTAATTTTATTTTCGTTGCATATTTCTATTATTTTGCGAATATGCGCCGAGCTTGCTGAAGGTATAGCTATAAGCGCCTCATCAGCGTTGGTTTTCAAAAATGCTTTTTTTATATTTTCAACGGTGGCAAGAACAGGAATGCCGTGTATTTTTTTCCCGATTTTTTCGGTATCATCGTCTATAAACCCCACTACTTTTTGGCGTAATCTATAATTATTAATAATTTCCTTGCAAATTTTCTCCCCGCCATCTCCTGCTCCGATAATAAGTATTTTTTTCTCTATTGATGAAGTACTGACAAAGGGTTTGTAAAAATTACGCATGACTACCCACCAGGAATTTTTAAAAATCAACTGCTCGTAGTACAGGCGTATTGCCACACGGTATCCTGTAATCAATAAAACAGTGAAACAGCAGTCAATAATAAAAACCGACCTGGAAAAACCTTCGAATCTTGTTATAAAGACAATAAGAGAAATAATGATAAAGCTACTTATAATTGAAGCTGTTATAATATTGAGAACATCTTGAATTCCTGTATATCGCCACATACCACGGTAGAGATCAAAAAAATAAAAAGATATTATTTTTATAAGAATTACAGCAGGAAGCAATTTGTATAATGAAGCAATAAAATTTGACGGAATAGAAAATTCAAAGCGAACAAGATACGAACCGTAAAGTGAAGTAGATATTAGAATAATATCAATCAGAACTATTATGAGAAAATGGATATACAGAAATCTGGGTTTCATTATATCCGTCCTATTGTTTTAGCCCAAAGCAAACCAAAATATTCATGGACAGCAAGTTCCGTTTTTTTAATCCCTGTTGAATCGGGGAAAAACATAAAGAGATTTATACTTTCTGTTCTTTTAACAATGTGTCCTGCAGGCGCAGGTATCGGCTGCAAACCGGCTTTCAGGAACATAGCCATAGAACGCGGCATATGAAATGCTGAAGTTACTAAAACGAATTTATCATTTCCAACAATTTTTTTGATTAACAATGCCTGGCTTTGGGTATCTATCCCTGCCGGTTCCTCAACTATCTTATCCTTATTAATGCCAAGCGCAAGAGCCGCATCAGCCATAACCTTTGATTCTGGGATTGTATCAAAAGCACCGCCCCCTGAAAAAATCATTTTGCTTTTCGGCACCCTGTTATGGATTGAAATCCCTTCAACAAGCCTGAATAAAGACTCGCTTGACAATCTGCTTGTTGCAGGCAAGCTGGGATCAGATATACAACCTCCTCCAAAAACAACAATCCACCTTATGTCGGATGTCAAATTGGAGTTTTGAATGGAATGATATTTGTATTCCAGTTTTTCCAATAAGCTGTCGGGTAATATATTATAACTTATAGATATGAGAAATATAACAGCTAATACAATGATTAATTTGCTTAATTTTTCTTTTTTCTTAAACAGAAGTAAAAATACGCCCAAAACGAGAAACGAAATGCAGACAGTCAAAGGAGAGAGCAATAAACCTGCAATTTTTTTTAATAAAAACATAAATCCTTGACCTGCGGCTGCTTTGTTAACTTAATAACCCTTAGCATTTTCAAATTTTCAGCGCAATACAAAGAGTAATATAACAGTGATGTCTAATACTCTAACTTCTCATACATCCTTAAGTTAATATAAGCCAGGCTTATTTCTTGACTTAAAGGCATTGTTAATATACTTGTTATAAATAAATATTTTTCATCACAGCTTGTTTTTTGTGCTATCTGAATCTGATTTTAATATCTTTTTCTTTAATATTTATCAATAGATTTTGATACTGTGATGAGATCTTCCAGCTGCTATTGGGGGTAATAAATTATGCTGATAGTAAAAGATATAATGAAAACCGATGTAATAACCGTTATGCCCGAAACTGAAATCATACATGCTGCAAAAATTCTTCTTGAAAATCATATTAATGGAGTTCCTGTTTTAGATAAGAGCGGAAAACTTGCAGGTATTTTATGTCAAAGTGATATAATTTCGCAACAGAAAAAACTTCCTATTCCTTCTTTATTTACATTCCTCGATGGGTTTATTTCCCTTACTTCTATGAAACATCTTGAAAAAGAAGTACAGAAAATTGCTGCTACTACGGTTGCGCATGCAATGACTGTTAATCCGGTAACAGTGAAATCCGATACCAGTATCGAGGTTGTCGCAGCTCTTATGGTTGATAAAAATTTTCACACACTTCCGGTTGTTGATGATGGAAAGCTCGTAGGAATAGTCGGCAAGGAAGATGTATTAAGGACTCTTATTCCGAAAAATGGAGCTTAAAAAAGAGCATTCCGGATATTTCTAAGGTTTATCGTCTTTATGGCAAACCCTTAACATTTGGTAGGTAAAAAGATAATTCGCTTTTAATACAGCACTTTTCGCATATATGCTTCACGACTACGGACCTGCATTTTATAGCGTCAAGAATATCAGACTCTATTTTTAGACGACTGCCGCATGAACACACACACAGGGAACCACGAATACGCAGACAATCCCTGCTATGTCCTCCTCATGGATGTTGAATGCACCAAGTCCTAACATTGTCCATTTTTCCAAAAGCTCTTTGCATGAAATGATTTTATCATCCTAATAAGCGCCGCTGTAAAAGCGACTGCATGTCACGGCGGCCATCTATAATCATAAGAATATAGACATTCTTATCAATGATTCGATAAATGATACGGTAAGGTTTAAAAATAATCTCTCGAAATTCGCGAATTCCCAGTTCCAACAGTTCCTCAGGATAGGCGCCCCGCTCAGGCAATTCGGACAAATTGGAGAAGTTCTTATCGATCTGTTCCAAAACGTAGTCCGCTTTTCGTGGTGCATCGTGCTTGGCTATGTAATCATAAAGATCTTCGAGATCACGAGCTGCGTCGTATGTTAAAAGAACCGCAAACTGTGTCACAGAACCTCACGCTTTTTACGAATATGATCAATCACATTTTCAGCGGATAACACCTTACCCTCCTCGATCTGACGCATACCAAGAGCCAGAATTTTAAGAAGAGCCATTGTCTGATGGGTTTTTTCATAACTCTCAATATCTTGTATGACTGCCTTGACTTCTCCATTCTGAGTGATAACCAGTGGCTCCTGCTCTTTGGAAAGATTTCTTACAATTTCTGCGGCATGGGCCTTCAGGTAACTGATAGGTTTAATCTGGCTGGACAATTTCATTAAATACCTCCATTTCAAAGTATGACTTAATATAGCCCATAAACAGGTCATATGTCAAGATGAAGATATAGTATAGTATATACAAGGTTTAACTGATCAGCACACTCTATCATTTCGTTTTACTGCTTTTTTACAAAAGGAACATTGATGATGCCAAATTGTTTACCGGTTTTCGCTTCCACTAGTTTCATTTCAAAAGTATACTGTTCTGCATCACCAATTTTTTCAAAGTAGAAAAATCCGGATATTTCGGACCTGTTTCCAAGAACACCTTCGGGAATGGCGAGATCCAGCATCTCCTTTGTCGGCATGGCAATTTCCTTCCAGCAGGTATAATAGTGATCAAAATAAAAAGGATCATAATAAAACGAGTTCCTGTATCCGTATAAAAAAGGATAATAAGACGCATAATATGGTGCCACATAAAATCCAGGACAGTCAAACCGGGAAGACATAACCGGTTCTTCAACTACGTCTTTTATGGCAAAGGGCGGTAACACCGCAAGCACTTTGCCGGTTGAATCTGTCAATGAAAAAAGACTGTAACTGATTTTTATTGGTGATTTATAATCATTTTTAATGGTTAATTTTAAGGGTGTTACGTAATCTTTAACCTGTTTATCTCCCGCCCAGGCATTTCCCGAAACAGACACAAACACATTTTCAATACTTTTTTCGGCGGTATCACCAGTTATCTGCAAAGACGGAGCAGGAGCCAGAAAGGGTGCGCTGGCACACCCGGATACCAATAAAGCAACCAGAAATGATATTACAAGAAACAGTCTATTTTTCATGGCTATAATTTCTCATTTCATCAGAAATTTTTCTTATCCGGCAAACCGGGTTTGCCGCCCAGTCCTTCTCCGGCTATAGGATTAACATCACGGCAACATTTATCGATTTGATGGACAATTCGGGTAATCATGCTTTTATTTAATGGCTTGCTTTTGCTTGCTCTCAATACTGATCGGAAATTATTTGGTTTGATTACCGGAATACCGTTTGGAGATTTACGCTCAACATACCAACCCGGCAAAGCTATAACCGGCTGAGTACTAACGGATTCACCGATAATTGAACAAAAACAGTTAATAACTCAGGGTTTACCTTTTTTTCGAATTCCATAGTATTAATCCCACTTTAAATAAATTCCACAATACGTAAATCAAAGCGATTATCCCGAACAACTACAGATTATCTATATCTTCGAACCGAAGAAGACGATGTACTTCAAATACTGTTAGTATTTCAACCCTTTTTCCGGACAATCGATATATGATGCGGTATTTTTTCACAATCAACTCTCTGATACTCTCATTTCCGATTTCCGGTACTACCCTACCCATTTCCGGATGATCTATTAATGTTTCTCCCTGCTCAATCAGGAATTTTGTGAAAGTTATAGCTCTTTTTAGATTGTCTTTAGAAATATATTCTTGCATCTCTGCCAATTTTTCTAATGCTTCTTGTGTCCATACAATTTGCATTATTTATACTCTTCTCTTTTCGAGTTCGGCTCTGAGTTCCTCTGTTGTGAATACATTTCCTTTCTCTATATCGGAAATCCCACGGCTAATTGATTCGATCAAAGATTTTTGATAAATGAGTTCTTCAAAATCGTCAGGGGTGAGTAGTACGCCAGCCGGTTTGCCATTTTGCGTGATAACCATTGGCCGGCCTGTGGTTTTGATATTCTTGAGATATTTTGAAACCTGCACCTTGAACTCAGCGACCGGCACAATATCTTTTGCAATATTTATTTGTTTCATTTTGGACTCCTATCATTTTGGACTCCTATATTATGATCTGAATATTGATCTTAATATAGCTTAATATATATGTTATGTAAATTATTTTATTTCTTATGACAATCGACACTGCAAACGGAATAAAGCTAAAAATATTTGCAATGGCCCTATAAATAAACAGCTTTTATTTATCATTTAAATTTAATTGAGAAATCCTGATTTATTGTCACATATTAACTCATTTTAGAGATGGTACAAACTTTTTCAAAGAACACACAATATTCTTGTGCTTGATAATTCCTCATGGCATAAATGAAAGATTACCGGATTAACAAACCGGAGCAAACAAATTGAAGGAAACGTAATGTAACATTAAAAGATTAAAATCCCGCCGCTTTGCGGCTTACTTGAGCATATATCAGGAATAATAAAATGAAATTTGGTATTACCGGTCTTTCAGGATCTGGGAAATCAACAATATTTGAGGCTCTTACTCAAATTATTTTAGGTGAGAAACATAAAACGGAAAACTGCATGGGAACAATTGATGTGCCTGATATACGCGTAGGTATTTTATCAGACATGTATAAACCAAAAAAAACTATTTATGCAAAAATAGAATATTTTCTTCCGGCAGTTCATGCTCAGAAAAGCGATATTAAAAAAGATCAGAATATCTGGACTTTTGTCAGAGACTGTGATGCGCTTATACATGTGGTAAAAAATTTTACAGAGTTTGGACAAGAGTTGCCAACACCTCATAAAGACTTTCTCCAGCTTGACCAGGATATTATCCTTGCCGACTATTTTACTGTTGAAAAACGAATAGAAAGAATAGAAGCCGATAAAAAAAGAGGGAAAAAAGTTGATAAAGAAGAGAGCGACCTTCTTCCAATCTGCCACAAGAATCTTGAAGATGGAATTCCATTAAGAAGAATACCGGAAATAGCTTCTGCTCAGGCATTAAAAGGATTTGCTTTTATATCGGCAAAACCCATGCTTGTTTTATTTAATAACAATGACGAGGATGCCGACTTTCCTGATTGTCAGAATATTATGGAAAAAGAAGAATGTATGGTTATCAGAGGAAAGCTGGAACAGGAACTTTCGCACATGAGTGCTGAAGAGGTAGGCGATTTTCTTTCCGAATATAATATTAATGAAGCAGCAAGAGAAAGAGTAATAAAGAAGTCATATGAACTTTTAGGACTCATTTCTTTTTTTACGGTAGGTGAAGATGAGGTGCGGGCCTGGACCATTAAAAAAGGAACAAGTGCCCTTGATGCCGCCGAAGTAATTCATTCCGATATTAAAAAAGGTTTTATCAGAGCAGAGGTTCTTGCATATGATGATCTGATGGATGCTAAAACATATAATGAGGCAAGAAAAAAAGGAACGGTAAGACTGGAAGGAAAAACTTACTATGTAAATGACGGAGATATTATAAACTTTCGATTTAACGTATGATGCTTTTGATAAAACAATTCATTACACTTTATAGCCTGATATTTTATCCACATCGTCTGTAATCTTATTTAGTATTTTTTCAGCTTTGATTCTAAGTTTTTCCATTTCTTCTTCGGAAATATCTTTTGGAATCACAATCGGTTCACCAAATTTAATAATCATCCGGCTAAATGGGTAAGGGATAATTGTTTTATCCCAGGCCTTGTGAAAAGTAATAAGCTTTGTGCCAGAACAAGCCATTGGTATAAAGTATGACCCGGTACTTTTGGCAAGGACAAGCAAGCCTTTTTTTAGTATACGGGCTGGACCTTTTGGGCCATCAACAGCGGTGCCGCAAAATATCGGTTTTCCTCCGGCCTTTTTAATAAAAGCAATAATTGCGCGCAGAGCATCCCTTCCGCCTTTTGAGGAAGAACCACGGGCGGTTGCATACCCTAATCGGTTCCCTACCCTGGAAATAAGCTCGCCGTCTTTGCTTCGGCTTACCATTATTATCCCGTTTTTTATTTTTCTAAAAAAATAAAAAACAAATATTATATGCCTGTGCCATGAGCCTAAAATGACATTGCCTTTATCATTGTTGTTCACAAAATATTTTTCATAGATTTCTTTGTTTATGATTTTTACACGAACTGTTCCAAACCAAAGCTGTATAAGCCATGAGGCAATAAGAGAAACAAAAGAAATCTTAAAGCGTTCCATCAAGGTTAAGTCTTTTATAAATTCAGCCATTTTTTCCACAAAAGTTCATATGGTTTTAATTCAAGTAATAGTATATAATATATCCGTGAAATTAAATAACCTTCAGAGCCAGTTTCAAAA
>JAHIFE010000142.1 GCA_018901125.1 Pseudomonadota bacterium
AAGCTGATCGCAGGGCCTGCTGTTTACATATGTAATGAATGTATCCAGCTTTGCAGCGAAATTATTGAAGAAGAAAGCGATAAGACCACAATTGAGCAGGAAAATCTTTTAGTTCCCAAACAAATAAAAGAAATGCTGGATGACTATGTTATAGAGCAGGACTATGCAAAAAAAATCCTGTCTGTGGCTGTATACAATCATTACAAGAGACTCAATTCCGATATCAGTACAGGAAGTGTTGAATTACAGAAAAGCAATATATTGCTGATCGGCCCGACCGGTACAGGTAAAACCCTGATGGCTCAAACCCTGGCAAGATTCTTAAACGTGCCCTTTACCATAGCCGATGCAACCAGTCTTACTGAGGCGGGTTATGTTGGTGAAGATGTGGAAAATATAATTCTATCTTTATTACAAAATGCAGACTATGATGTAGAAAAATGCAAGCGCGGGATCGTTTATATTGATGAAATCGACAAGATTGCTGCAAAATCCGAGAATCCTTCGATAACAAGGGATGTTTCCGGTGAGGGTGTTCAGCAGGCACTCCTTAAAATCATAGAAGGAACCACAGCAAGCGTGCCTCCTAAAGGTGGGCGTAAACATCCCCAGCAGGATTTTGTAAAAGTAGATACGATGAATATACTTTTCATATGCGGCGGTACGTTTAATGGCCTTGACCAGATAATCCAAAAGAGGTTCGGATCAAAGTCAATGGGTTTTGGTGCAAAAATCTCCGCCAAAGAAAATAAGAATAAAAGTGAATTATTAAAGATGGTTCAGCCTGAAGATCTTATTAAATTCGGCTTGATTCCCGAATTTTTAGGACGTCTTCCAGTTGTTGCCACTTTAGATGAATTGAGTGAGGCAACACTCATAAGGATTTTAACCGAACCGAAAAATGCACTTATTAATCAGTTTAAAAAGCTTTTTGAAATGGAAAATATAAATTTAAGATTTACCGACAGTGCATTATCCGCCATTGCAAAAGAAGCTCAAAAGCGCAAATCAGGGGCAAGAGGGCTTCGCGCAGTCCTTGAAAGCTGCCTGCTTGATATAATGTATGAAATTCCTTCGATCAAAAATGTTAAGGAATGTGTAATCAGCGAAGATGTTATCAATAACAAGGAAGAACCAATCTTATTATTCGAGCAATCAAAAAAACAGGCTTGATTTTATAATTGTAAATAACTGACTTATGGTTAATATGCCTAAAATATTTTATAAAGAACAAGAAAAATCACCGGTTAATGCGCAACTTCCTCTTTTACCTTTAAGAGATATTGTTGTTTTCCCTCATATGATTGTTCCGTTATTTGTAGGAAGAACCAAATCTATAAATGCTCTTACAAACGCAATGAATAATAATAAGAGCGTTTTCCTTGCGACACAAAAAACTGCAAAAGAGGATGATCCTGAGGAGAAGGATATAAATTTAATCGGAACAGCCAGTAAAGTACTACAGCTTCTTCGCCTCCCTGACGGAACTGTCAAAGCATTGGTTGAGGGAAAATCCAGAGGACGGATCGTTTCTTTTTTAAACGATGAGGGTTTTTATAAAGTTGAAATTGAGCCTGTCGTAGAAATTGAAGTTGATAAAACCGAGAGTACGGCTCTGTGCAGAGCTTTGATAGAAGCTTTTGAAGAATATGCCAATCTTACCAAGAATATACCAAAAGATTTTGAAAAAAAATTAACCGAAATAACCGATCCTTCTCATATGGCCGATACGGTTACTTCTCATTTTCCTTTTAAAATAGAAGATAAACAGCATCTTCTCGAAACGCTTTCCATTAATGAGCGTTACACCTATCTTCTCCAGTTGATCAATAATGAAGTTGAAATATATAAGACTGACCAGCGGATAAAAAACCGTGTCAAAGAACATATGGACAAGACTCAGAAGAACTATTATTTAAACGAGCAGATACGGGCTATTAAAAAAGAGATGGGATCCGAAGACGACTTCGGCGATGACCTTAAAGATCTGGAAAAACGTATCAAAGAAAAAAAGATGTCAAAGGAAGCGGAAGAAAAAACTGCGCAGGAATTCAAAAAGCTTAAAATGATGACTCCGATGTCTGCTGAAGCAACTGTTGTCAGAAATTATATTGACTGGATTATAAGTCTTCCGTGGAATGAATGTTCAGCTGTGAATTCAGATATTAAAGATGCGGAAAAGATTCTGAACGAAGACCACTTTGGCCTTGAAAAACCAAAGGAGAGAATTCTTGAATATCTGGCCGTACAAACACTGGTTAAGAAAATAAAAGGCCCTATTCTTTGCTTTGTCGGTCCCCCTGGTGTAGGTAAAACTTCTCTTGCCAAATCAATAGCAAGAGCAACAGGCAGAAATTTCGTCCGCCTGTCTTTAGGTGGGGTTCGTGATGAAGCTGAAATAAGAGGGCATAGGCGCACATATATTGGCGCGATGCCCGGCAAGATAATTCAATCTCTTAAAAAAGCTGGGGTAAACAACCCTGTTTTCTGCCTTGACGAAATTGATAAAATGAGCATGGATTTCAGGGGAGACCCATCTGCTGCACTCCTTGAAGTACTTGATCCCGAACAAAATAACAGTTTTAATGATCACTACCTTGATCTTGATTATGATCTTTCTGATATCTTGTTTGTTACAACGGCTAACACGCTTCCGGATATACCGCTTCCGCTGCAAGACAGAATGGAGATTATACGCCTGCCCGGGTATACTGAAATTGAAAAATATCGCATAGCAAAAGACTTTCTGCTTACAAAACAGATCGAAAGAAACGGTCTTGATGGTATGGATATTTCTTTTTCTAAAAACGCTATTTATGCAATTATTCAACACTACACAAAAGAAGCCGGAGTAAGAAATCTTGAACGGGAAATTTCATCCATATGCAGGAAAATAGCCCGTGAAGTTTTGGCTGATAATGGGAAAAGCTCTTTTAATATTTCTGCTTCATCTGTTTCTAAATATCTTGGACCGCATAAGTTCAGGTACGGAATGGCTGAAGAAAAAGACCAGATCGGACTTGTTACAGGTCTTGCATGGACACAGTTCGGTGGGGAACTTCTTTGTGTTGAAACACTTGTGTTGCCCGGAAAGGGGGATGTGACCTTTACGGGAAAGCTTGGCGATGTTATGAAAGAATCCGCCCAGGCTGCTGTAAGCTATGTTCGTTCACGTGCCGAAAACCTTATGATAGAAGATGAT
>JAHIFE010000143.1 GCA_018901125.1 Pseudomonadota bacterium
GCATAGTGGACAGCCGATATATCTTAGAAACAATAAAAAAACTTTGCTCTGTTCAAGCATGTTGTAAAAACTATTATTTTCATTCCAAGGGGTCTCAAAAGAAAAATCCGGGGCTGTATCTCCGATCGAAAACAGGCCGTTCATAGCGTTCTCCCTATATAGTGGAAAAAGTATTGATAAGAACTTAGGCAATATTAATCTGCTATCAATGTAACCATATCAGACATCTGGAAATTGTATCCTTAGCGTTCCAGATATATTTTCATCTTACATCTTAACTTAAAAAATGGAGAAGAACCGTCTTTGCCCTTTTTTATTACTTCTCGAACGAGTTTGTCGAAAAACCACTTTACGATTCAGATATTTTATCAGCAAAGCAATTTTTTCAGAAAATATTAATTTTTATGAAGAACTTGTACTTTGCATCTTAATATTAAAAATAGGAGCACGTAATATCGCTAATCTTGCTTTTGCATATAGATCTCTGCTCTGATCTCATATTATGCTGGTGCCATTGCATAACTTTTCCCGTAGTTGATGATCTTTTCAATATTGTGCACAAGGCAGTAAAGCATCCATTGGATATTTACCTTGATCTTACCTCGTAAGGTGAACCTGTCCATTTTCTTGCATGTGCGAATATTACCAAATACTGGTTCCACAATACCAAGACGTTTGCTGTAAGTGCGACGACCCTCAGGCGTATCTATTTTATTCCTCATTTCATCAGTAAGGCTCCCAGGCCGATTCCCTTCGAACACATGGACCTGACGCGATACCGTATTGGGATTGCGCAAGCATTTGGATCGCAATTGACAATCACGGCACGCTGTCTTCGGCGCTTGGTAGGCAATTCCTTTATATCCGTTCCCTGTCACAAAATTACGATTCTTAACATATAGCCCATGGCCTGCTGGACAAATTAATTTGCCCGTACGATCATCCAACTTGAAGTCTTCGACACTGAAGAACTTTTTTGATTTGTATCTTTCCTTGCGCTTATCAACCGAACGGCGGTGCCGACCAGCATCTGCAAACCGGATATCCCTCTTGCGAAACTGCGGATCAGGAACGTAGGCATCAACTTCAAATTCTTTACAGGCTTCAAGATTCTTTACGCTGTAGTATCCGGTGTCAGCGCTGATTGTTCTGTCCTTTAAAGGTTCTTCCCATCCAGCGGCTTCAAGTTTATCTTTCGCTCCCTTAAGCATCGGTTCCATAATGGAGTTGTCATCGCCTTTTCCAAAAGCCTCGGCATGCATTACTACCTGATGTTTTTCATCAACTATCGCATTTGCATTATACCCTTGCATTACTCCGTGCGAAGTTGCCATCTTGGCTGATTCATTATCTGTGACATTACTCTGTATTTCTTTGCCGCCCGATCCGATTTTCGGTTCGTTTTCCGCAAGAAACTCTTCAATGTTTTCGGCTTTTTGCTTTAGTCTCTTGATCCGCTTTTCAAAACGCTGCTGATCAGTATCAGACTTCCTACCTTCTTTTTTATCTGCCTCCCGGTGCTCTGAAATTGCCTCTTTTACTTTCCGGTTTAATGCTTCCTGTTTCTTTTTTAAATCGGAAAAAGTACCGCTCCATTCCTTTGCCGCATTTGAAGAAAGCTTCAAACCATCCAGGCTGAAATGAGTTCCGCCAAGTAATTCCTCTTCTTCACATATCAAAAGCACCTTTGTGAAAAACAAATTGATCTCTTTATCTATCGAAGAAACAAAGGCTGCTATGGTACTATGATCCGGCTTTTGTCCGCATGCCAAGGCCATAAATGTTATATTTTCATTGCATGCCCGCTCCAAAGACCGTGATGAGAGCATTCCTCTTGAATAACCGAAAAGCACTATCTTTATCAAAATCTTTGGATCTATTGCCTTGCGTCCCGTTTCGTCGTTGTGATACCGCTCGTCAAATATTCTTAAGTCGAGGCGTTTTTCCACCACATGATTTATCGCGTATTCCAATGTGCCGGGTATCAATTGTTCTTCCAGTGATACCGGCACCATCATCAGTTGATTGTAGTCATAGTACTTATATCGCGCCATCTGTGATTCTCCGGAGGGTAACTCGTTAATTGATTTACTACTCTATATCACAGATCAACATATTTTTCACGTATATTTTACTTCCTAAAGAAGAAATATTTACTTTTTCGACAGGCTCAACGAGTTTGTCGAAAAACCACTTTACGATTCAGATATTTTATCAGCAAAGCAATTTTTTCAGAAAATATTAATTTTTATGAAGAACTTGTACTTTGCATCTTAATATTAAAAATAGGA
>JAHIFE010000144.1 GCA_018901125.1 Pseudomonadota bacterium
AACTCATATGTCGTATCATTGCATTGCCTCCTTGTTGTTGGCTAAAGGTTTTTCTTTGCAGCTAAACTATGCCTTACAAGGAGGTTTTTTTTCAAGCTTTTTCGAATTACTTCATTCTAAAACCGTTTTTGGACAAGAGTGATTAATTGTATAATACTATCTATTATATTCTCCTTCATTATCTTAAAAGCGAAATGATTATATGTTTACATAAATATATAGAGATTTAATTATTTAGATAATTTTAAAAAGTTACTTAATGAGAAAAAATCAGGATCCATTTTGGTGGCAGGCATATATAGACGCAGATCAGACCTTGGATAACTGCATACAGCTGTGGCATGTTGAGCTTTTTCGTCTATAATTAGAAGAGTATCCCATTGACCAGTATTTCTTTTCCCGCTTGGTGATTCACTGTAGTGAGTGAAAGAGGCGCACCATGTCCGAAAATCGCCGGATCTTTCATATACTTCCTTATACCAGATGGTATAGGTTTCTTTATCCACATAAAGTGTATGTAACCCCCAACTATAATAAGGATCTTTAGGCTGTTGTTCTATAACCCAAACCTTCCTTGGAGTATAAGTAATAGTATTTGGAGCCGGTGCCCATGAGGCACCTGTCCATCCTGGAGTTTCATAGTTTAATATAAGGCGCCTGTTTGAGGGAAATTTTGTTGTAATACTTCCATCCGGCATATCTTCTACCGGAATCATTTTTGGACTTGTAAAACCAACGAGAATCGTCTTCTCGCCGATACATTTCCATTTCATCGAATCATTTCTCCCGTTCCACAGATAAGTGTTATCCAGCCATGAATCAGAGCCCATAAAAGGGTCGGACCTCGTCGTTGAGCCGGTTTGACGAGTCCTGCGGATAGCAGGAACATAGGCATAACTCGTATCTGCTTTCTTGGACCCTATATAAGTATAAGCCATTGTATTAGTACCTTTAATACTCATCGGCTCCAACATTCTCTGAAACTCATACATTAGAACATTGTCAGGATTGTTTATTTCATTACCTGGAGGACGGCCCATCATATAACATAAGTATGTTGTAGCAAGAATATAACGTTCTTCACCGCTTTTGGTTATCCATATAAGATGACCGCTTTCTGTTAAAGCCATGAAACGAAATCTCTGGAAATAAAAGTTCCACATAATCTTAGCTCCCACCATGGGATCTTTTAAATCAATATTGGGGAAAGGACAGCCATAAACATTGTGCTTAGGCCAAGCTCCTGTGTTTTTTGCTAACTAGATCACCTTCTTTGTTTACATCAAACTTCCCGGCATTATTTACGCTTGCAGATATAAAGCTATTTTCAAGCTTGTATTTAAAGTCCACACTTCCAAGTGTAATAACAAAGTCTCCCTTTTCAACCGCTCTGTACAAAGCAGGAATTAGGAGATCTTTGTATTGACTGCAGTTGGTTTTGTTAATTACCTTTGGCAAATCCATAGCCTGTGCCATACCGCTATATAACAGCGGAACAGACAGCGAATACAATAAGTAACCTAATAGTTTGAAAACAATTATTTGGTGAATTCTCATTTTATTCTCCCTCATTTAATTGCCTATATGTAAATCAACGGTTCTGTGGGGTTGCCCATAAGTAAGAATGTGAACCGCCCAACTATCTAAAAGGAGAGGTCGTAGATATTACCGTATTGAACGGTTCACATATACAAGCCTCCGGCTTAGCCGGAAGTATTGTAACCTAAGAATGTTAGTAATGACTTAAGCAAATATACTATAAATTTCTTCCGACATTGTGCCCGTCATAAATTGCATCAATTGCTTTACGGGGAGACAAACAGTCACCCACGGCATATAATTCTTTTACTTTATCTTTTAAATCAAATATTAATTTAATAAGTTGCCTATGCCATGGGAACAATATCATCTGCTTGTTTCTCTATCCATTCCTTCGTCTCATCATCATCACCCTTCTTCAGCTCACTAAGATCCGTATCGCCTGTTTTTTCTATTTCGATAAGCCAGCCTTTTCCATAAGGATCTTTCATTATCAAAGCAGGATCTCCTCCGGATATTTC
>JAHIFE010000145.1 GCA_018901125.1 Pseudomonadota bacterium
GGTTAAAATCAGCGCCCCTCATTTGGGCGTAAGGTATGAGCGAAAAAATAATCGCGCCGGATATTACGATGAAAAGATATCGAATTTTCATTTTACACCTCGTCCCCTGTTGTCTTTCAAATGTTAACGGTTATTGAGCCAATCCTTTTTTAAGGTGGAACTATTTAGGACTTATGAAAAAGGTAGACCTTTTTTTCTGATTCGGAGTAAGTGCTGATAAACGGAGAATCGTCTTCACCAAACCAGAGGTTGTTGTAATAGCCGATATTCCCGATTGAAGCGGCTGTTTCAAGACCCCAGGATTGGCCATTATAAATAGCGAGTTTAAGATTTTGCAGGGAGTATCCACTGTAGGTTTCTTCCTCAAAATAAGCGATGGCCGGTTGCCCGGAAGGGTTGAAGGCAAGGCTGGGAAATTTCCCGCAAAGGCTTGTGTCATCCACCATCCGGCAGATCCATGTAGTAAACTGTGATAGGGAATTCTGAGCATATCGCAAACAAGCCGGGGAGACTTCGTTGGTGGACGGATCTTCATAGTTCACCACATAATAGGCCACGCCCAAATTCCCGTTTTCATCCCTTGCGCAGGCGATGGCCCCCACTTCAATACCGCTTTCCACCCAGGATTTCACCCAAACGTTGTTAATTTTGCGGGCCATTCTCAACCCTTTCAAGCCTCCCGGAAGTTCTGCATAGTAAAATATAACGGGGTTTTCATCCTGATCCAGAATCATTTTGCAATGATGCCCGACGTTGTTTTGTATGCCGCCACCTGTATAATAGGTATTGCCTTCCACCTGTTCTTCAGCCACATAAGCACTTGGGTCTCCGGCTCTTTTTTTCACATAATTCAGGTCCGGGTAATTCGCGTTCATGGTATCGCACCCCTCGTAATAAAACTGGAAACAAAGATGAATATTCCCCGAAGAATCATTTACCAAGGACATATCCCCGCCAGCGAGGCCGTCATGAAATACCGGGTTTCTTTCAACTTCCCCGATGGCACCTGTATATTCCTCCCAGGTCCCGTTGCTTTCCATGCTGAACATGGCATCGGCCTGCTCTTCTCCTCCGCAGTCTTTGACTTCGCCACCCTGGTAGGCCACAATGTAATCTCCGTTCACGTTTCTCGCTGTGGCTAAGGTCTTGCAATTATCAATCGTTACAATGTGTTCATCCACCATTACTGCACCGGCTTGGGCGCCTGCACTCTGGAATACAATCTTCTTTAGGTCATACTCTCCGCCTCCGCTCTGGGCATCTTCAAAATACAACAAGCCCATTTGATCTTCATCTTCCTGAAATGCCTGTATTCTAGGTGTAAGCAATCCACCCGAAGTCAATTGCAGCACCTGGTTTCCAGTCCATGTTGCCGGCAAAGGCGGATCATCATCGTTTGAATCGTCTGAAGCACTGGGACTTCCGCCCCCGCCCCCGCACCCTGTTAAATAAATAACAAGGGCAAAAGAGATGGATAAAAGGATATTTCTTTCTTTCTTAGTTATGGGCCAGCCGGTTTTTATCATTATACATCTCCTTTGCACGGGGATGAATTGCGCTGTTCTCATCCTCCGTAAAATTAGTGTTCCGAAGGGAATCGCAAAGATCATCCGCTTTATCCGTATGCCCGTAATGGCGAAACAATGCCGCCAGATTGATCTTTGCACTTTCGCATTTTGAATCTTCCTTGAGGGCTTTTTTAAAAGCGTCCTTGGCAAGGGAATCGTTCTGGTTGTAAAGATATGAAAGGCCCAAAAGGTTGTGGGCAACAGCCTTTAATGATTTTTTCGAATCTTTCATTTCATCAATGGCTTTGCTGGCGATGACGATGGCTTGCCTGTAATCCCTGGCGTCAATATAGCCTTTGGCCAAAAGAATCATGCGATCGGAATCACCGGGCTTTTGCATCAACTGCTCATGAACCTGTTTGAGCTTACCGTTCTGAATAAAATTTTCCGAAATATCCGTTTGAGCATTACCACTTGAAAAAGAGCTGATTCTGCCTGAATTTTTAGAACCTACAAAATAGGCTGCCAATTCAGGGTCGCAGGTTTCCCATTTTTTGGCCTGGGCCGCACAGGCCTCTTGAAATTGGTTTGCCTTATCCCTGTATCCCTCAATTTTTTGATCCAGGATCTTGTGGTATTGATCCATTTGATCCGAGGGAAGATCAGGCAAAGGCGCATTTTTCAGAAAATCGGCAAATTCATTGTTGATCTCGTAGGACCGATAACAGGCCTTCAATCCCCAGACCCCTGATTCATAGGCAATAATGCTCAAATAGGCTTTTTCCAGGCTCTCCAGGGTTTTTGCTTTTTCAGCCACAACAGCATTATCTATTTTTGAAGCCAATGAAATCTGCATGTATTTTTCAAAATCTTTATTATGGGAATTGTACATCATTCCGGCTACGGCGGTTTTCACCTCTTCCTGTTTCTTCCCCACAGCCGGGGTATAGGCGGATTGGGCTTTCAAACGATAGGTACTGGCTTTCACCGGGTCATTCTTTTGAATATAAAGATCTGAAATCAAGGCATCCGCTCTGATCTGTCCCGAGGCGGACAGGCTATTCCTGTAGGTTTCCAAGATGGAGATGGCTCGATCCTCGTGATGCAATCTCATTTCGTTTCCAGCCATGGCAAATACTGTACTCTCCATGTTTCCATTTTGGGTAGCTCCGGATCTCAAGTATTTTTCGAAATTGGTATTGGATTGATCATATTCTTCTAAAATTTCTCTAATGTAACCCGCCTGGGCGATGAATTCAGCGCTGTTCTTGTTTTTAGGATATTTATCCCCGTAAATTTCCAGATACTTTGCAAGGAGTCTGAACTGGTGAGCGTTGGACATGGTTTCAATCATCACATTCAAAGTACTCTCCATCTTTTCCGAATCCGGGTACTGCGCAAGCAGTTTGGATGCTGAAGAGTAAACCATAGCCAAATCTCCTTTTTCTTTTCCTGAAACCAAAAGGGTCAGTAAAGCCTGTTCTCCAATTCCACTGTCCTTGTTTTCCTCTGCAAATTGTGCGAGATCAGAGCTTCCTTTTTCCCAGTCATTGGCTGCAGCAACGGTCATGGAGGAGACGATTTTGGACTCGGCTGACTTTACGATTTCTCTGACTTCCGTTCTCATTGCTAAGTCACCCAGATTATTTTTCGCCAATACTTCATTGCCAAATTTGATCATCCCATCGTAGTTCTCTCTGAAATGATAGGCATCCAAAACCAGATGAACAGCGGCTTTGGCCGAAGGCGCATTGGGGTATTTTTTAATAAATTCTGAAAATTCACCAATGGCCTTCTCATACTCACCTTCATCATAGGCCACCCAGGCCACGTTAAACAGTACATCCTGAACAGAGTTGGAGTTAGGAAAGTTTTTCACAAACAGCTTTCCTGATTTCCTGAGACCATCACGCGCATAGGCTGTTTCGTAATAATTCAATTGTTCCTTTTTCTTTAAGGCACTATAATAAGAAAGCACGGAACTATAGAGGGTATCCCGGGGCACTTTTATTGCGTTCTCTTTGGCCATTTTTTCATAGATTTTTCCTGCCGCGAGATATTGGTTTGAAGAAAAAAGAGCCTCGGCATAGTTGGCTTCCATATCCTTATAAACCGGACTTTCTTCGTAAAAATCCAGATACAGCTTGTAGGAGTCGGCTGCGCACTTGAAGCTCTCTATGGATTTATCATTTCTGGCTTTCTCATGAAGACGGGTTACGATATTTCTTGAATATTTCTCAAATTCCAAAAGGTTTTTCTCTTTTTCTTCTTCAGGTACATATACAGAGTATTTCTGCAATTTCAGGGCTTTGATGATATGGGCCATGTCCTTGTCCGCCTCATCAAATTTACCCATGGAGTGAACACATTCAAAAGTGTTTTTTGCATATTCAATTAATTTATCAGGATTATGCTGAAGCTCGGATAACTGCCTATAAATGACGGATGCATGCTCCCATTTACTCTTGATAAAATACCGATAGGCCAGCTTTTCCAAAACAGTGGTATAAACCGGACGGGACCATGCATATTTTTTAAAATAATCAATGGCATGTTCCGGCTTCGCGTCCCGGTAACACTCCGGATAACAGTAAGCCATGTCTATGAACGCTTCCAGCTTGATATCCACGCTTCTATAAGTATCAATATCCAGTTCATTTTTTATGTTCGCGCCAACACAGGTTTCAAAAAGTTTAATGGCCTTATCAAACTCCTTTTTGTTGATATGACACCACGCCAGTTTATATCTTGCGATCACAACAGCTGGACTTTCAGGGTAATTCATGACGGCCGTATAATGGCTGATGGCGGTTTCAAAATCAGCGTTATTGTTAAAATAGTCTCCAAGCAAAAGATAACTTTCCGGAACATACTTGCTTTTTTTATACCGGGATATGATTTCCTTGTAGCACTTAACCATATCTTCGATTTGACCCAATTCCCTGTATTCATGGGCCATGAAGAACTGTACCTTGTCCCGTTCTTCGAAATCAGGGAAAGCATCCAGAATACGCTGATAGATTTCAACAGCTTGTATTTTCAGACTTTTGGCTTCAACCTGTTTCAAGGACTTAATGGCTTGTTCTTCCTGTTTTTTGCGAATGAAATAAACGATTCTGGATTTTTCAATATAGAGTTCCGCAAGCCTTAAATACAGCTCCGGAAGGTAGGGTCGGGTTCTGGATTTGTCGATCAGGGTTTTTGTATTGGCGATGGCCATGTCCACTTTCTTGAAATCGTCTTCCAGTTTTTCAAGATATTTTTTTTGTTCCACAGCCTGGTCTGTTTTTTTAAAATCAAAACTTTCCCTGGCTCCCGCCTGATTCAGGCAAAACCATGAAAGAGAAAGAATTGCGAAAACCATCCATGATATTTTTTGTATTTTCATTTTTGTTGTCATTTAAAAAATACATCCCATTCTTCTGAGCATTCACATTTATTGGGCAAATTGACTTTATAATCGTCCAGTTCGTTGTTCCAGAATTCTCCCTGAAAACGGTAGGCGACCTCACGATGTTCAACATTCTCTGCCTTGGCTTCGGTTTCATTCTTTTTATAATGGTATTCCTGAACACGCTGATACATATCCAGGCCTATCTCATATTCCAGGAGATGGGACTCCTCCTCGTAGCGGAGAAGTGAATTGGCCATTTCTTCATATTCCGCTTGCATTTTATACTTGAATTCATTTCCGGTTTTTTTCATTTCAAGCTCATATATTTTGGACAGGTAGGCTTTCAAATCCGATTCCGGAAAGGTTTGCACCAAGGCGAATTCCTTTTCCAGCAGGGACATGAATTCCCACAAGTACTTGATGTTCCGTTTATTAAGGATAACGAGCAGAAGGGAACGGTTGTCTTTGGCTTCCTCCCGGTTATAAATCATATCAAGAGCTTGTCCATAATGGGCCTTGAATTCATCAATCACGTCCATGGCCCGCTGGTAATGACAAACCTCTTTATAGATCAGGGATTTCAGTACATAATATTCCGGTGTAAAGCAGTTTCTAAAGCTCGGAGCTTTAAAGGCATAAAGCAACCCCATGGCTTTTTGATAATTTCCCGCCCGATAGTGAATCCATGCCTTCTCAAGAAGGTTTTCAGCCTGTTCAAGTATCGGCGCCTGAATTTCATGATATACGGCAGTGGCCGCCTTATACTCTTCCTTTTCATACATTAAACGGCCAAGAGTTTGACGAACTTCATCCTTGAATCGATCATTTTCCTTCATGCCGTTTAAAATCGCCTTCAATGAAAGGACAGCCTCGTCAATATTATTCCGGTAGATATCCAGAAGAGTTTTTTCATAAAGATATTTGTAGTAATAATAGGAGCCGGACTTGAGGGATTTGAAATGCCCCTCCCCCCACATGTAAAATCCATGCTCCCAATCAAAAACCCCTTTATGGTAATTAATAAAGTCCATAAGATTTCCTTCCACAAAGCCATATTCTTCATCCCCAAGCACCTGGTTGATGACTTTATCCCGGTCATAGGGAAGGGTTCTTGTGATGACTTCGAACAGCTCCAAACTATAGGACGTTATTTTGGGGTTTGGTTTCCGTCCCACAAGATGGGAGAGAACATCCACCGAGGCATGGGATAACCCTTGTTTTTCCAGGGAAATACCGAAAAAGAACTCAGCCCACTCATAATCCGTATCATCCGGTGAATGGGAATTCAGGTATGCATAAAGATAATGTACCGCCGAATCATAGTCTTTTTTTTCAAAACACTGATATCCTTCTGAAAAATAATCCACACCTTTCTTTTCCAAGTCGGCGTTTATTTTTCCACTCTTTTTGGTAAAAGATTTTACAAATGGGATATTGGATAAACTGAATTTCTTATTATCTTTTTCCTCCTCTTTTTCGGGATTTTGCTGAGCCTCAGGTTTTTCATCTTTATTCTTTCCAAGAAAGGGTATCCGAAAAAGGGTTTTCTTTTCTTTGATGTCAACTTTTCCGGACTTTTCTTCCAGGGTACTGGTGTTTTTTTTGTTAAAAAACGGCAAGGCTTGTACCTGGGTTGAAAATCCCAAAAGCGCCATAATCATGACCGGGGATAGGACCTTGAATATTATCATGTTCAATTCAATCCATGTATTTGTCTAGTTTTTCATAAGTCGCATCATGTTCAGATGGCCTGGACTTTAAATTAAAGCGGTACCCCAGGCTTAAACCAAGCCAGAAATTGTTTTCCACATCATCTGTCCTGAAATTAATCCAGTCTTTCAACTCAACGTTTAAGCATATTTTTTGATTGACGAATATTTTGGTTCCCAATCCAATGCTCACAGACGGAGATACTTCGTAGTCGCTTGCACCCCAGCTGTATTTTTTTTCATAAACCACCACACCAGCTCCCGTAAGAAAATAAACTTCATGGTTGATGATGCTATTCATGCCAAAAGCACTTTTACCGTAAAGGGGCTTGAACATTACATTGGAGTGAAAAGCATATTTTAATTGATTGAAGTTGGATGGTGTAACCCCGAATTGTTCTTCAAGGTCCATTTTTAGATCTTTTTCAAATCCGACCATCAAGAGGCTGTCGAGCACTTTCCAGGCCCAGATATCATTGAAATTGAATGCGTATCCGATTCCGATGGGAAAAAGGTGATGGAAGTCATCATCGGAAATATAGCCGATGTTGGCATCGAGTTCATGGTACTTGAAAAATATTCTTTCCTGAACAGCCGCAACATGTTCTTCGCTCTTTTTACTTTCACCCAATACTTCTGTGATCAAACTGAGTCCTGCAAAAACCATAATCAAACAGCTTACGATAAATTTATTCATTGAATTTCGCTCCTTAAAAGCCTACGATATTAAAAACAAATGGATAAGATACAACCACTTCGGCACTCGACGGTTGTGGAAATTGCCAAGTTTTGATGGCCGATTTGATACAGGCATGAATTTGATCGGATCTAACCGTGGACGACTTTATTTGAACTTCGCCGACTCTGCCGGACATCAATATCTTCCATTCAAAAACAATGTTCCCCATAAGGGTAGGCGAATCCATCAAAGCATTTTCATAGCAAAAACTAATTTCATCCAAGTGCTGGTCAATCACATTTTTAACCGCTTCCCGAGTCATACCGCCGCCTTGAACTTTAGCGGACTTGTTCAAGTCTACGGAAACCATTCCCATCACGGCTTTCTGACCGGTTTTCCCTTTCTCAAGGGCTGCGATTTCCTTTCCCTTTCCCTCGGCAAACTCACTGCCTTTGCCTGAAACCCCAATGCTTCTTAATACTTGACCCGAACCTTTGGATCTCACCACGCCCCCCGTGGGAATGGATAGATCACCCGTGGATAGTTTGCCGACAATGCCTCCCACTTTCATGTTGGAAGGACCGGCTCCAGGTGATGAAACCAAATCCAAGTTGGTCACCGTCGCCAAAGCGGCTCTGGGGGTAATTCCAATGCTGTCCCCGATCATACCAAGAATACCGGTTTGATTGATATTTCGATTGGTCACATTGCCGCCTTTTCCACTCCCCCCTCCGGCGTTGGTGGACAGAGCTTTACCATTGTTAATTTTGGATGCCGGCTGTTTGGATTTATCCGCCGTTTGTTTGACAATGGGGGTGACTTTCGTGGTGGGTGCGGGCTTTTCCATGGTGAGTTTTTCCGCGGGTCGAACCGTTGGTATTTTTTCCGGTTTGGCTTTTGGTGTCTTGTATTGTTTTTTCAACGCATCCACATCAATTTTTGCAAAATACATTTCAGGGTCTTTGATTTCCGATTTCTCGTGAATTGAAGCAACAAGCCCGAGGATAAAAAGAGCAATGAGATGAACAATCGTGGATCGAAAAAGATTTTTAAATACGGGGCTTTTGGTTTTGAAGGTGTCTGCAATTTCAGGACTGACCGTTTTGTGAACCATTTTAATACAATACTGATAATCGTCATCCTCCAGGAAAGCTTGATCATGCCAAGACATTTTAATCCGGTAACGACCTTTGGATTTTCCATGAAGACCGGTCGGATTTTGAAACTCTGCCAGGTCCCTGGAAACCATATCCCCTTTTTGAATCCGACCGCGGACATTTTCATCAAAATAGATATGGAAAGTATTTTCGGCTTTATATTCCGCAAGGCAGAATCTTCGATTTAGATGGGGGATGGAATATTTTTCGGACTGGTTTAAGTGCCGGACATCAACAATTCTGTTTCTTTTGATTTTGATGATTTCAACCGCTGCATGGTTTTCAAGCCATCCCGAATCTTCTTTATGACGTTGAAAGAGGACATCCGTCAGAAAGGGAGCCGGCGAGTCGTCTTCCATTTCATCATCATCATATTCTTCTTCAAACAACAAACCGGCATCCTTTTGATTCATGAAAACCGGCATATCTTCAATGGCCGATGGGATTGGGTCTGATTCGTTTCCCATCCCTTCATTCGGACCTTCATCCATCCGGCCTTGATCTTTTATAAAGGATTCTGATTGTGTCAGGGCTTTTTTCATGGGCAAGGATGAATGTTCGACCCCCCGGGCCATCTTCACCTTCAGGGTATAAGGCCCTACACCAATAAAATCGTACGGTTTTAATAAACAGGAATCCAGGGCCTTTCCACTCACTTGAATTTTGCCTGAATGGCAGGATCGGATATTCAGGCCATTTTCATCCAATTGGATAACCGCATGACTTTCAGCAATGTCTTGATGGTCCAAGCTTATATCCGATGTTTTTTTACTGCCGATAACAATCGTCTCTTTATGGAAACAATCCATCCCGAGGCATTCTTCTCCTTTGAATATAAAAACCTGTACAACGGACATGGTTCTGGTTTCCTTTTTCAATGAATACCCTTCAGTGGCCGGGGCTTTTGTTTCTTCCGTTCTATCGCAGATTGTTTGCATCGGAGCCCGTTTCTTTATGTGTGTTGTTAAACTCTTCAAGAATTTCTTCCCTGTAATTCTCTCTTGGTTTAAGCATGCTCTTTATCTCGCTTTTTTTCCTTTGAAGCAGGTAAACCGCCCCGGATTGTATTTTTTGACCCATAATATAGGAGTTTCCAAAATCAATCCTTTGCATCATTCCCTCGCCGGTGTTTGCTGTTGGATCAAAGTCTTTTTGTCTTTCCGGGGGATTGGCATACAAGGTATTGACGAAAAGCATGAACATTCCAATCAAAACGAATTTATTTACAAACTGGTTCATTTGAAGCCTCCGGACAAAGGGTAGAAAATAGGCTGTATTTACTTATTTAAAACAGCAAACTGAAAATTGGGAAATCCTGCCATGGCCGCTGTTTTAGTGACTTGATTGACGGTTTTAAAAGACATTTTTCTATCACAAAGAAATAGAATAGGCCTTGCATCATTATATTTTTCAGCCTCGGGCGGATTGTTTTTCAGACAGGCTTCAAGTTCCTTGAATACTTCAGAGCTTTTAAGATCAATTGGATTTAAACCCACAATTTCTCCATTTTTGACTTTCGCAATGACCTTGTCTCCGATACTTAAAGTCTCTTTAGACAGGATTACTTTCAGTGTATCCATGTGGTTCATCTCCGAAATGGAATCGGGCAATTCCATGCCTTTTTCCATACCCGTGATTTCCGGTTGATCTGAAAAGGAGAAAAGAAGAAATATTAAGATGATGGTGAACATATCCATCATGGATGTAATTTGAAGTTTGACCGGAGTAAACGCTTTTTTTTGTCTCATTGCTCCAAGAGCCATGTCTATTTCTCCTAGGTGACTTTCCCTGAAATCACCACATTTGGAAACAGATTGATCTTATCTTCACTCTGTCTTGCCACGTCCATGATCTTTATAATGGTATCGTAAACAACGTCACCGGCCGGAATGATAATCAGGGTATCGCTGGCCGGATATTCTGTCTTTAATTTTCTCAAGTAGTCTTTTAAAGATGAATATTCATATTCTTGTTTATCATCAGGAGTAATTTTCTCCGTCCATTTTTTCATATCCTGCGGACCCAGAGCATCGGAATTAAGGCTTAAAAGGATTCCATCCGGCATGATTTCGGCAATCACAGTTACTTTCACCATTTTTTCCGTTAATTCACTTTTAGACGATTCTCCCATGATGGGAACGGAGGCATTAA
>JAHIFE010000146.1 GCA_018901125.1 Pseudomonadota bacterium
ATCCAAAATATTCCAGAGCCGAATGAAATCGGGAAACAGCTCCTTAAAGAGGCTATGGTAAGTCTGCCATCCGTTCTTCCATCACGGACGGCGAATGTGTACACTAAGAAAATGCTAACATCAGAGAGAAAACGATAATAAATATAAATCGTTATATGCCATAGTTCGTTTCTTTAATGGGGGAAGATCCGTTAAAAATAACGCATGGGAAACACATTCCCAGATCCCGGATTTTTCAGAAGAATCAATTGCAATGAGCCGTGATCTTAAAAAAAGGGGCTTTGGTTTTGCGGACCCTACGATATGCTATGCTTTTATGCAGGCAACAGGTATGGTAAATGATCATACTGTAGACTGTTTTCGCTATAAAGAAATAAAAACGGCTTCATAAAAAGTCCATCTGAAATCAAGCTTTTTACGAAGCCGTTATAATACTATCTTTTGCTTCCCCGTTTGGATGCCTTAAGGGGATTAACTTTGACTTTTACTTCAGCAACGCTTGCTATATGAGTTGCAAAATTGCAATTACCATTTTTCCATTTTATGGAAGGATCGGGATAGGATGTGCAATACCATCCGATAGAACTCTCAAAGCTCCTGTTGCAACCTTTGCACTGTTCAACTATACTATGGCAGATTCCGCCGCTATATGAACAGCCCTTGGCTGTCATAAATGGACACTCCCTGCCGTTTTTTGCTGTTGTACAAACCATTTTTATCACCACCTTTTACTATTATAAAATAAGTCCAAAAAAAAGGCCTAGCTAAAAATGCACTAGGCCTTTTTATAAAGCTTCAAATTTTTTAATGGAGTTGAAAAAAGTCCATCAATTTAGGGGCTAAATATAATCAATATTTTTTCTTTGTCAATAAAAAATATCAGCAACCGGATAAAAAAGAGCTCTTGATTTTTAGAAGATAAATTGACAATATGTTGGCAATATTCGATATGTTTATTATATAAATGATGAACTTATTATGAGTACATCAATAATTGAAAGAAAAACAAAATGATAATAGATGAAGCCATTGAAGTTCTTAAGATTGAGGCACAGGGAATTCTAAATTTAATAGATCGCATCAACAACAGTTTTACAGAACTTGTTGAACTTATTTATAAATCAAAAGGGCGGTTAATAGTAAGCGGAATAGGCAAGTCTGGAATTATAGGAAGAAAAATTGTTGCAACCTTAAACAGCACCGGAACAAGATCTTTTTTTCTGCACCCTGTTGAAGCTATGCACGGAGACGTGGGGCTTGTATGCAAAGATGATATTTTTCTGGCACTCTCAAACAGCGGCGAAACAGATGAATTGAATATATTGATTCCAACAATCCGGAAAATAGGATGCAAGGTGATAGCATTTACAGGAAATAAAAATTCAACACTGGCAAAATACAGTGATATTGTTATTGATATTGGAGTTGAAAAAGAAGCCTGCCCTTTGGGTCTGGCTCCAACTGCCAGCACAACCGCCCTGCTTGCTATGGGAGATGCCCTTGCCGTTACTCTTATTAACAAGAAGAAGTTTAAATCAAGCGATTTCAGAAAGGTTCATCCCGGCGGGGTTCTTGGCCAGCGCCTTTCCAGCATGGTGAAAGATATAATGCTCACAGGGGAATCTTTACCAGTTGTGATTAAAGGGGTTGGTATTAAGGAGGCTATACAAAAAGTTGATTCAGGCGGCCTGGGAGCAACCCTTGTTCTGGAGAAAGACAATACGCTTGCCGGCATAATAACAGATGGTGACATACGGCGTATGATAGCACAAGGTCAGAATATACAAGAACTTAAAGCCGAAGATATTATGACGCAAAAGCCAAGAACCGTAGAACCCGATTCTCCGGCTTATGATGCCTTATATCTCATGGAAAAATTCCAGATCACAGTGCTTCCCATAACGGATTCTGACAATAAAATTCTCGGAGTTTTACATCTTCATGATATTCTTGGCAAAGGCAGTTTCAGGTTTAACGGAAAGTAAATTTATTTAACTAGCTGTTTTAATGGAATAAAGCAATTATGAATAATAGCAACTATTTCGAAATTGATACCACAATCCCCACGCTTGGAGAACCAAAAATACCGGCGCCTGTTCATTACAAAGAAAATGGACAATTAAAGCAGACTTTTATATCTGATAAAGATAAGGTTTTAATAGATGTAAATCCCTACAGAATCACCAAGATGATAAAAGAGGGGAAAGAACCTCCTTCATTTGAAATGGCAGGCCCGAGAGAAATGATCTATTTTGATCCCAGCAAGTTAAGATGTGCTCTTGTAACATGCGGCGGGCTTTGCCCAGGGTTGAATGATATCATCCGCTCAATAGTCTTAGAGCTTTATTACAGATACGGAGTTCGCAACATCTATGGTATCAGATACGGCCTTCAGGGCTTTATTCCAAAGTATGGGCATGACATCATGGAGCTTAAGCCTCATACAATTTTACATATACTCGAAATAGGCGGTTCTATTCTCGGCTCATCCAGAGGACCACAGTCAATTGATGAGATTGTTGACAGTCTTGAAAGAATGGGAATAGGCGCCCTTTTCATGATAGGAGGTGATGGAACCCTTAAAGCGGCAATAAAAATTGCAGACGCCATTTCAAAAAGAGGTCTTAAAATAAGTGTAGTTGGTATTCCAAAGACTATTGATAACGATATTTACATGGTTTCCAGATCATTCGGATTTGATACGGCAGTTGATGTGGCAACTCTTGCAATAAAAAGCGCTCATAACGAGTCAAGCAGCTATCTAAACGGTATAGGACTTATTAAACTCATGGGAAGATATTCCGGCTTCATAGCCGCAACTTCTGTTCTTGCCCAGCAGGATGTAAATTTTGTCCTTATTCCCGAAATAGATTTTGATATTGATGGCCCAAATGGACTCCTAGTCTCTTTGGAAAAACGACTGACAGAAAGAAAACATGCAGTAATAATAGTTGCGGAAGGAGCCGGGCAGAAATTTGTTAAAAGTGATGAGAAAGAAGCTGATGCATCAGGCAATATAAAGTTAAACGATATCGCTTTGTATCTAAAAGGTGCAATACTGAACTATTTCGAATCCAAAAAGATTGAAGTATCATTGAAATATATAGATCCCAGCTACATAATCAGAAGTCTTCCTGCAAACGCCAATGACCATGTTTTTTGCAGTTTTCTCGGAAGAGACGCAGTACACGCTGCGATGGCGGGTAAAACTAAAATTCTTGTTGGAAGCTGGAGCAACAATTTTGTTCATATTCCTATGGTTGAATCAGCAAAAAAGAGAAAACAGGTAAACCCTAATGGCAAGCTTTGGCAAAGCGTACTTGAAGCAACAGGCCAGGGATCTTTGAAAAATTATCAAGCGCAGGAAGCCGGAGTTTAATCTGTGCCAAGCTCAACGAATCTATTCCCTTTTATAGTAATAAGATATAGTTTTTTTTGTGCGTCCTGCTCACTGTCAAAAGAAGTAAGTCCCGTGAGTCCGTCAAAATTCTTTATTTTGATAAGTTCATTTCTTACCGATTCCGGGAACCGGTCGCTGGATTTGCTTACTGTCTGAAACAACATCATAGCTGTATCATAAGCTACAGCTTCAATAAAACCGGGTTCTTCACCGAAAAATGCTATAAAAGAATTATAAAAGTCTTTCATTTTAGTCGAATCTTTTTCGCCATAAAAAGCGTCCGGTATTATAGTTTTGTCTTGCATGAACTCACCTGCCATAGTTATCATTTTTTGTGAGTGCCAGAGATTTGTGCCCAACAAATAAACATTATTTACATCTTCATATATGAGCTGAGGAATAATAAGGCCGGCTTTTGCAGGTGAATCAGGGATAAAAATAGCTTCAAAATCAAGCAACAATTCTTTTTTTTCGTTCTGTTTTTTATCAACGGAAGCATTCTGCTCTTCATCTGTAGACGATGATTCGGATGACTTCTCATTCTCAATATTATTGTATAAATAAGTCCGTTTCCCAATAATTTTTTTAATTATATCGGTAAAATCCGTATGGCTTGGATCATATGATTCCGCACTTACAATTGTACCGCCACTTGCCGTAACTTCATCATAAAACAGGCCCATAAATTTCGCGCCATAATTTTCATTAGGATATAAAATCGCAAATCTTTTTATCCCTCTTTTTTCCATTGCGTATTTCACAATGGCCTTTACCTGCATTTCCGGCATTAAAAAGTTCCTGAAAACAAAATTTCCTGTTTTTGTAATACCCTCTTTCTGTGTCAGTAATATAATCGGAACGTTGTTTGCCTGAGCTTCTTTAGCTGCGACAACGGATTCATCTGTTCCCATAGGTCCGATAATTGCTGAGACATTTTCCTTTACAAGTTCTTGTACAGCTATTGCAGCACTGTCAGGATCAGATTCGGTGTCTCTTACCACAAGGTTTACCAACGCTTGTCCCTTTTCATCAGAGAACCTGCTCAAAGCGAGTTTTATTCCTTTTAATGCCTTGTTTCCAAAAACATTAAACGCCCCTGTTAAAGGAAGTATGCAACCGATTGCAAATGGCTTACCCGTTGAATTATCATATATTTTTTGCAAAACAATCTTTGCTTCTTTAACATTTTCATGAGTAGGTGCTTTTTGTATAATAGAAGTGAAAACACTAGCAGCCTCTTTATATTTTTGTTTCTCATAATAGCGTAAACCAATCTGATACTGCAGGTATCCTTTCAGGTTATAGTCTTTTGTGCTTTCTATGAGAAATTGTATATCATTATCTTCAAGTTGTGAAACGGCATCTTTGAGTTTTGTATTAATAACTTCATTATCATGTTCCATGTTTTTTGATCGGGCATTGAAGAAAGAGACAACTGCATCTGAAGAGCGATTCAAAGAGATCTGGGCATCTCCAACTAAAACATATGCTTTTGAAATATAGTTATCAGAAAGCTTGTCTGAAAATATACTTGCTGAATAATTTATTACATCTTCAAACATCTTTTGCTTGAAATATCCTTCAAGAACTTTTATTTTTACATCAGGAATATAGATGCTTTTAGGATAGTAATTGATAATATGCAAGTAGCTGCTAAGTGACTTTTTGTTTTCACCTATACCATCATAGATATTTCCCATCCGAAGCAAAGCGGAAGGGGCAAGACTGCTTTCCGGAAATCTTACAATATATTCACTATATGCTTCAAGGGCTTTATTATATTTTTGTGCGGAAAAGAGATTTTCAGCCTTTGAAAATAAAGCTTCTCCCGCGTTATCTTCAACTGCAACATTAACAACATCAGTTTTTGGAATACAGGCGAGCAAAACAAACAAAATTGGAATAAACAATAATCTGAAACGTCTCATTATTTTATCACTCTTCTTGTGTAAGGTGTTATAAAAAGTTTACATTACTTTTTGTTATTGTCAATTAATTGTTGATATTTACTTAAAGCCTTAAAATGAGCGGCTTCACATTATTGATTTATATTTATCTTAAAATCTGTTAATGGTTTAAAATATTTGAAAAATAATATTTATTTGTAAATGGTCTGCCAAGCAAGAAATAAATACAATTAATGTTATCAAATGAGCTACTTTCAAAACGTTTTAGTTTTTGTATCATATAAGCATATTGATCACAAAACATCTTGAACTTAAACCATTTTGGGTTTAGCATAAAAAAAATTGAGAAAGTCTTGAATCCGCTTTATCTGAAGAAATATTAGAGGGAGAATTGCATATGAAAAAAATAAAACTCTTGTCATTTCTTATGGTATTATTATTTTCTGTTCCCGCGTCAGCCGAATTTTACCGTTATACAGATAAGAATGGTAAGGTCAGATATACTGACGATTACAGCAAAGTTCCAAAAACCCAGAGATCTTCTACCAACGAATATAGAGGTTTCGAGAACGAATATACTGGTGAGGCAACAGACGTTGAAACAAACACTGAAATTGATCCTGATACTAAAAATATTTCAGAACCAACGCAGGAAGCAGAAGAAGACCAGGAGAGTAATGTAACAAGTGATGAAGTATTAGATGCAACCAAAAGACGCCTGGATCAAAAACAACAGGAAATAAATAAAGATTTGGATGATCTGAATAAAGAACAAAGTGAGCTTGATAATCTGAAAGAAATGCTTAAAACAAAATCTGAGACACGTGAGTATAATTCAAAAGTTGAGGCTTTTAATGAAAAAGTTAAACAATTCACGGAAAAACAAAAGGCATTAAAAGCTGAAGCTGAAGCATATAACAAGGATGCAGAAAAAAGCATTAAGAATTCTTTAAACCAATATAACAAAGCAAAAAAAGTTAAAGAAAACATAGAATAAAAAGGCAAAAACACAGTACCGCAAATAGATTCCGTTGTTTTATATTTGCGGTAATTTATAATTGTTAAAGGAGGTTTACTATGACCGACGGTGTTTCTGATTTTGATAAAGTGATAGAGATTGGCCGTCCACCAAACATCAAAAAACTTTTCCCAAATTCAAAAGCCCTTATAGTCAGCGGAAAATTTATCGACAGGGCAATGATAGCCAAGGGCAAGGCTATTTCAATGGCTGCAAACGGCAGAAGCAATATAATAATACGTGGTGCATTGATGGCTGCCCAAAGAGCAAATTCGGCAATTATGATTGAAATCGCAAAGTCCGAGGGTGGTGCGAGTTCTTATTGTGCTGTTAATTATTGGAATATTGCAAGACAGGTAGATGCCCTTTGCAATGAGCTTGGCATTACAATCCCTGTTGCGATTCATGCAGATCACTACGGAATAAAAAAAGAACAGGACATCGTTGCTGCAAAAATTGAGATCCCCACTATTTTTGAAGCAGGCATGACTTCAATTGCAATTGATGCATCCCATATGCCGGATGATAAGAATCTTTTGGCGAATATAGAATTAAATCCTTTTATTCCGAAATGGGCCGGTCTTGAAACCGAAGTTGGCGAAATAAAGGGCAAATCCGGGCTTTCAACTGTTGATGAAGCATTATTTCTTATCCAGGGCCTTAATGCGCATGATATATTTCCGGACTGGATTGCTTTAAATAACGGGACAACGCATGGGATTGAAGCAAGCGACCAGGGAATACATGTTGATTTAACACTTAGTATTCATGAGGCATTAGCTAAATATAAAATTTCCGGAGCTCAGCATGGGACCTCAGGAAACAGCTCTGACAGATTAAGAGAAATAGCTTCAAAAACACGTACAACAAAGGCAAATGTTGCAACAGCGCTTCAGATGATTTCATGGGGTCTTGAAGTAAATGACTACGGAAACGCCATACTTGATAGTAATGGAAACTTCATAAAAGTAAAAGATGAGGGAGTAACAGAAGAACTGTGGAAGCAGATGGTTGCCTATGCAGATTCAAAAGAATGGAAAGGTGGAAACTACAAGTCGCTTAATCTTGCTTTTGAAAATAAGATATTGGGACAGCCCAAAAACATCAGAGACAGAATGGCAAAAAGAGTGGAAGACTTTATATACAACATGCTTGTAAATGTTTTTAACGGTAAAGATTCCGCACCGCTTGCCATACAAAATATAATAGATGCCGGATCATACGATCCGGGGCCAAAAACTGCAAGAAGTGAAGATCCATCACAGTGGACGCCCGAAAAAATTTCCGAGAAAGCTGCTTCAATAGTATCTGACAAAGGAGCGAAAGGTAATTTCGACGATTAATGCGTAAAAAAACGAACTGCTATTATTGTGGTGCAATTCTGACTGAGAAGTTATTTGAAGACAGGATTCGCCTGTTTTGCGAAAAATGCAACGAGCCTATTTATGAAAATCCTGTTCCTGCAACATGTCTTGTAACAATTGATGATAAAAAGAGAGTACTTCTTGTCAAAAGAAATGTGGAACCTAAAGTGGGATTCTGGTGCCTGCCGGGCGGGTTTATTGAGCTTGGCGAAAATCCTGAAGAAGGCGCTTTGCGTGAACTCGAGGAAGAAACGGGCTTAAAAGGAAAAATTGAGATGCTTCTTGGAGTCAGTTCAAACCAGAACCAGCAGTATCATTCAGTTCTTATCGTTGGATATCTTGTAAGAAACTACAGCGGAATTCTCAGCACCGGATATGATGCATCGGATGCCGCATGGTATAATTATAAGGAAATACCTGAAATTGCATTCCAGAGCCATATGAATTTTATCAGAATGTTTTATGCCACATATGGAGACTGTTAAAAGAAAATTATATTGAGAGAGTTATGAAAATAATCGATTTCCATTATCATCCCTTAAGTGCCCTTGTTGATTTTTTGCCTCAGCCAATGGGATTGCTGAAAAAAAGAAACCCTGCGTGGGTCAAACGATTCGCAAATATTCCAACTACTCGCGATATACTTTCTTTTCTTGATGAGGAAGAAATTGACTATACGGTATTGCTTGCTGAAAGAATTCCAACAGTAACCGGAATAGTATCTAACGAATTTGTGGCTTCACTGTGCAAAGGGGAACCCAGGCTGATACCTTTTTGCAGTATTAATCCCGCTTTGGATGTTCATATGGATGTAATGCTGGAAAAGCTTGTTGGGGAAGGCTTTAAAGGAATAAAGCTGTGGCCTAGCTACCAGCATTTTTACCCCAACCAGCAAAACCTGTACCCCCTTTATGCAGCCGCACAGAAATTGGGTATTCCAATACTATATCATATAGGAACTTCCGTATTTGAGGGAACGAAACTGAAATATTGTGATCCCATTTATCTGGATGAAGTAGCTGTTGATTTCCCAAAGCTCAATATTGTTATGGCCCATGCTGGAAGAGGATTCTGGTATGACAAGGCATTTACGCTAGCTTCCCTGCACAAAAACATATATCTTGAAATTTCCGGATTGCCCCCGTCTAAACTCCTTGAATATTTTCCTCGTCTCGGAAGGATCGGATCTAAAATAATTTTCGGATCGGATTATCCGGATGTAACATCCATTAAAAAGAATGTGGACTATATAAAAACACTGCCTCTTGATCCTTCAGTTATTGAAGGGATACTGGGATTGAACGCCAACAAACTTCTTAATGTGTTTTGAAAAAGGGCTTACGGTCTTATAACCAATAAATTTTAAGATAACTATAAATTACAGATATCACCGAGTCTCTGATCATACATCTTGCCTACTCCATATTCATTTCGTCTCATGAATTTTTCTTTTGAAGGGCCACTGATTTGCATTTCAGGATGTTTTTCAAGGACTTCGGTTGCGATTTTCATCTCTTTTGTACAACCGGTGCTGAATGTTGCATCTTTGCCAACCCATTCGGGAGGAACTTTTCTTCCAATGATCTGAAAGGCTTCGACTATATCATCATATGATTGGAATCTCCATATGTCGATTAAACCGCTTCTCTGGACTATTTCCCACATATACATCAGATCATCAGCATCCATTCCGGTTTCGTAGTATTCTGAAGGATTAATTATAAATGTCATTGCGAAGCGTTCTCTAAGATGCTGAATAAAAACGGACATAATTTTTTTTGCCATTTTTATTTTTCCAGGTATTGAACCTATTATGCCGCTATAAAATATAACAGTCATGCCCTTTTTCTTTGATTCAGACATCTGGTTGATTATTGTTTTTGCCTTTTTTTCAAGGCTTTCATAGGAAAATTTAATAACTAAGGGATGCTTTGGCTTGTAACTGATATTCACGGAATCATTTTCACCAGCTGAAATATTGAAAATATCCTGTGTGAATTGGAAATGAGTGTCAAAAAACCGCCTTTTCTGGTCAAAACCTCTTGAAATGATGAAATCAACTTCTTTGAAAAAACGGGCAAATGTTGTGGATGTGAGAAGAAGATTTACATTTTCGGAAATTCCGTCTGATATTGCCATAATATCTTTATCGCTTCTGATGATCCTGATCAGCTCATTTTTTCCTAGATGTCTATCTTTAATAAAATAAGCTCCTTTAAGATCTTCAGCCAGAGCCTCATCCCCAATCGCATCATAAAAAGTGGCCTTGGTAAAAAGTGGCCCTTCTTTAAATACCAGAATTATTTTGTGACCAAGTTTAACAAGATATTGAACTATTGTTAAATCTACAACAGCTTCGCCAGCCTCATCTATAAGCCATAGAATTTTCTTGCGCGAGTCCTGCCCGCTGTCATTATTACTTTTACAAAGAAGATCAAAAAGCAGTTCGGCTCCATTGCCTGTAAATTTCCTTTCGAATATTTTTAGAAAATCTTCTTCCGAATACCCTGCCGATTTAGCAGATGTCCAAAGGGAATTTTCCACACTGAGGGTAAAAAGCCTTTTAAGCTCAAGGTAGTCGGCCAATTTCCTGATATTTGAAATTGTATCGGGAATATCTTTAAAATATGAGGGGTCTATAATGTTTAGGGCTTTTTTATAAGATTCAGACTTTATTGAATTTTTAGCAGAATAATTACGAAAGGCTTTTTCGCATAAATAGGGGTCTGATATATTTGAGTGATTAATGAATATTCGAAGTAGCCGCTTTTCAAGACGTGACGGAAGCATAATAGTATCTCTTGTTTCATGCATGAACTTTATTTTTATTAGAGATTTGAGAAAATTATTTTCGTTTTCATCTTCTATTTGCTCATCAACAACATTAAGTATCCGCTCAAGAACAGCATTATATTTTTCATTCACAAAATCCTGATTGTTACGGTTCATTATACTTTCAAACATTTTATCGGAACAAGGGTAATAACGTTCATCCTCTTCCGTATAAACCATAAACCTCACCTGCTCAGGAGTTGCAACCTGGTCCGGATATGAGTTGTAATCGAGATGGTTTTCAATAAAGAAAGCTATATGCCATGCGTCTTTTTCCGGGTTTTTCCTTTCCGTATAAACATTCTTGGGTCCGGGTGCTGCCGATTTTGACAGGTCATTTTGAAAAAATCCCATTAATTGTCTCCTGAACTAAATGGAAAATAAAATTTGAACGGTTTTGACAAATATAGCGGAAGGAAGAAAATCGAAGTTTATAGCGGTTTGCAAAAAAAAAGAAAATAATTATTAATATTGTTACGAAGAATATATCTCTCTCTTTGTATTAAAACTCTTTGAAACAACAAAATCATCAACAATATAAACAATAATACAGGTTATTTTAACAAGAACTTCATCTTTGCGGAACCGATTTCGATAACATCAAAATCCTTAAGTTTAACAGACTCACTTACAGAATTTCCGTTAACTTTTGGTTTTGACCCACCTTCATGGCTTAAGAAATAGCCGCTAGGCCTTTTGCTTATTGTGGTTGAAACCTGGCCCACCATAAATCCACTTACAACTATATCGTTTGTTGATGCTTTTCCAATCTTGAAGAGTTTTTTTGATATTTCTATTTCTCCAGTACCGCCAGATATAAATGATAAAATGCCAGCCGGCTCACCTGCTTGAGTTTTAGATGCCGGGAGGTCAGCGACATTTGGGGTGCTCTTGGCAAGCATTGTTTTATATGCATCTGTATCCATAACCATAGTCTGATCCATATCTTCCGGACCGGTAGCTTCAGGTTTGGCTTCGTTCTCTCTATATTTAAAAACAAGATTGTGTTTGCCGATTGTAATGATATCTCCCTGCTGAAGCCAGTGCGAACTTATATACTGCTCATTAACAAAGGAGCCGTTTTTGCTTTGAAGATCGGTCAGCAAAAAACCTTCGCCAACCGAATCTATCTTGGCATGGTGTCCGGATACAGCTAGATTGTCGATAACGATATTGTTATCTTCCCGCCTTCCGATATTAAGAGATTTTTCTTTTTCAAGAACATATTCGGAAATAACATTATCTTTGAATTTAAGTGTTAGTGTCGGCATTGAAATACCTCATTTATAAAGGTTAGTAAAAATAAAAATTATTTTAAAATATTTATTAGTTTTGTAATCAATCCTTTCAACAGGCCGTTTCGATTTTTTTTATCCTTAACCTTTAAAACAATAACGGTTATGTTATCGTTACCTCCGCGTTCATTTGCAAGATCAACAAGCGCCCTGCATGCCTTCTGAGGATGTTCTCTTCTGACTGTGTCAAGTATCTCTTCAGGCGAAACATAATCTGATAATCCGTCAGAGCTTAATACTAAAACATCCCCTTTGTAAATGGGTGTTTCGCATATATCAGGCTTTACCGTTTCTTCTATACCGACAGCCTGTGTTAACATATGCTTGAAATGGTGTTCAAGCATTTTTGCTCTTTGAGGATTAACAGCCATCTGTTCGGCTAAAACAGTATGTGGTACAGACAGAAGCTCTACACTGTCATTATGTATAAGATAAATCGGGCTGTCGCCCACATTAGCTGCAATCAGATTTTCTTTAGTAAAAAGAACCGCTGAAACAGTCGACCCCATATTCTCATACGATTCATTGCTTTTAGATAAACTATAAACTCCTTTATTAGCAAGATGTATGCTTGAAATAAGCCGGTTAGCTTCTTTCGAAAGAGATGTGTCCGAATCTTCAAGCTCTTCAATCTCAATATTATTATCTGTAAACCTGTTCATGTAATCACGGACGGTTTCGACAACAATAGTACTGGCTACTTCTCCGGCATTATGTCCTCCCATACCATCAGCAACTACAAAAAGATTCATGGAATTGTCGATATAGAAGGAATCTTCGTTCTTTTTTCTTTTTCTTCCAACATCACTGATGCCAGTTGATTCAACAACTACCATGTAAGCTATGTCCCTATATGAACTAATACAAAAGATAATGTAGAATCGATCTTTAAATTCATCAGATTCAGATTTTTTCCTTTATATAATAAAAAGTTGTTGAGGTCAAGCATGATGAACATATAAAATATATTTTTTTCTGATTATTTTTCAAGTAAAAAAGCATCATACTTTACCATCCTGAATATTATATCAGGTGCGAACACTATCAGGCATTACTTTTTAATTTCAACTTGGCGATAGCCGCATTAATTTTTTTACCTGTTTCCCTTAGATCAGATGCCATCTGCGATACCTGCTGATAACGTTTTTCTCGTTCTTTTTCTAAAGCCTTGTCAATTATTGTTACAAGAGGTTTTAATATCCTGGGGTTAATTTGTTTAGGATCGGGATGCCTTACATTCATTATTTGATTCATCAATGCCGCCGGGCTTTCCCCAACAAAAGGAAATTGGCCGGTCAAAAGCTGAAAAAGCATTGTTCCTAAAGAAAATATATCAGATCTTCCATCAACCTTTTCTCCGGAAAACTGTTCCGGAGACATATAATACGGTGTACCTTTTATAACACCGGTTTGAGTCTGTGAAGTGGCGGCTATTCTTGCAATGCCAAAATCTGTTATCTTAACTACTCCGCTTTTTAAAAGCATAATGTTCGCAGGTTTAATATCGCGGTGGATAATTCCCTTCCGGTGGGCATAATCAAGGGCTTCGGCAATGCTTGCAACATAGTCAATAACCTTTGGGATAGGAAGAAGATTCTCCTTTCGAATATATTTATCAAGATTTTCACCTTCAAGATATTCCATAGCTATGTATGCGAGGTTTTGATCATCTCCTGCATCATAAATAGTTACAATATTCGGATGGGAAAGAGTTCCGGCGCTTTCGGCTTCCCGGAAAAAATTTTCTTTCATATTTTTAATGTCTTCGGAAGTATGATCTTCTTCATTGAATTGAAAAGTTTTTATTGCCATTGTCCGGTTTATTCTGGGATCCAGACCCAGATAGACAATTCCCATCGCTCCTTTTCCGAGCTGTTTTTGTATTTCGTATCGGCCAAGTGTGGGTTTTGTGCCCGTGGTGGTTGAAAGAAAACCGTCTGACGAAGGAGATGCTCCAAACACTCCGTCTCCGAACACCATGGTATTACTGGCTTTGATTAGTTTCTTTTTCCTTTCAGAAACATCTTTGAATTTGCTGTCATATTCTTCCACATATTCATATACTGATGCTGCTTTATTGAATTGTCTTTTTCTTTCATAATCAAGCGCAAGATTGTAAAGAATATCTTTCATCTGATCA
>JAHIFE010000147.1 GCA_018901125.1 Pseudomonadota bacterium
CTTTTGTGTATAGGGATCACCTATCTGGACGTGGCCTGCCGGTGTGTTTTCGGAAAATACTTCCGATGAAGCCGTAACCCCATGTATCCCGTCTTTTCCCACCCTTCCCCCGCACATGACAACTATATCTTCCGGAGATGTTTGCTTTTGTTCGGCAGGTTCTTCCTTAATTTTTGACGGCATAATTCCAAGAGCGGTTACAAATACAAGGCATTTTCCCATATAGCCATGATGGAAAAGAACCTGGCCGAACGGCGTGGGTATCCCGCTTTTATTTCCGCCATCTCGCACCCCTTCTATAACACCGTCCAAAAGACGCCTTGGGTGAAGATGCGGTATCAGCGGGCCATTATAATCCCTGTGCCCAACGCAAAAACCGTAACTTCCCATGATAAGCTTTGAGCCTTTTCCGGTTCCTAATGGATCACGATATACCCCAACAATACCCGTGATGGCTCCGCCATATGCTTCCATGTTGGAAGGTGAATTGTGCGTTTCACCTGTTATAACATAATAGTTGTCATCATCAAAAAAACCGGCTCCGGCATTATCCCACAATACGGAAACAACCCATGGTTTTTTACCTTTAAGATAAAGAGTAGGCTCTTCAATACAGGTTTTAAAAAGATTATCAACGGTTTCGGTATGTCCGGTTTCAAGGTCGGTGCTGTGGAATAGTCCACGGAATGTGTTGTGGTTACAATGATCGCTTCTTGCCTGGCAGATATATTCAAGCTCAATATCAGTTGGCTCCGACAAGCCTTCCAAAGCCCGTGCAGCCAAAACATCTTTTCTCAAAAAATAAGATCTGATAGCAGGAATATCGTTCGGATTAAGAGCAAGGTTTCGTTTGTCACTTACCTCTTTTAAAATTTTATCGCTTTTTATCGATATTGTTGAAATAGTTGGGACATGATTCAGTACAACTTTAGGAATAATATAACCGATTCCTTCCGAATCGTTCCAATCGGTCTTTGAGTATATTTTGGTTTGCTGAATAATATCGTTTGACAGAAGCTGGCGGGCAATCTTTTCGATATTTGCGTAAGAAAGGTTATGTCCTTTAAGACAATATCGTTTAGAAGTATAAACCGCTTCACCCTTTTTGAAAGATCTTGAAAATTTGGAACCTATCACATCTTCTATAGCTTCAACCGCAGTACTGCCCGGATTATCTTTTACACCGGGTTTGTAACCAACCCATATTATCCAGTCAAAATCAATGGTAAGGGGAGTAAATGATGATATTTGTGTAACAGGATTTGTAAAAATTGCAGTCTGAATCAAATTCAGTTCGTCTTTAGTTAATGCGGCGTCAATGGTTATAATCGAAACGGTGCGGACTTTCGCAAATTCAATTCCAAAATAATTTTTTGCTTTTAAGCGAATACTCTCGCCTTCTGCATCAAACATTTCAGGCTTTAATGCAATTTCAAGTCTATGCGGCATGTTATTTTATCTTTATCAACTAAAAAAATATCTGGTTATGTCATTGTAAAAAACAAAAATCATAAGAATAACAAGTATAAAAATACCAACCTGCTGGGCCACTTCACGAATCTTTGTATTTACGGGTTTTCCTATCGCAGCCTCAATAAAAAAGAAAAGCAAATGCCCGCCATCTAAAACCGGTATCGGAAGAAAATTTAATACCGCAAGATTTATACTGATAAGAGCAATAAAATATACAAAATTGGCGGTACCCTCTCTTGCCTGTTGCCCGGCCATTTCCGCAATCATTATAGGACCGCCAAGCGTTTTTACCGAAAGAGTTCCTTGTATGAGTTTTGCAATACTCACAATAGTCAGATCAACAACTCTATATGTTTGCCTTATACTTTCAAACAAAGCTTCAAAAACTGCCAGTCTTTTAACGAACCTATCCTCATCCGGCAGAATAACCCCAGCTGTTGAGATCCCAATCATAAAGTGTTCTTCAGTCTCTCCTAATGGATTTTTCTTCTTTGTAACTACCGGGGTTATTTCTACATCCAGAAGAGATTTTCCGCGTTGAATAGTTGTCAGAAGAACCTTTCCTTGACTTTCGGATACAATCTTCTGCATTTCTTTCCAGCTATTAACTTTTTCACCGTTAATGGCAACTATTCTATCATTTTTTTCGAGTCCCGCTGTCTGAGCCGGTGAACCCTTCACTACCTCGCCTATAACGGCTTCTGTTTCGGGATATCCGGATATACCTAAATCATAATATTTGATTTCATCACCAAAAAGGTCTTTGCCTTTTTTTAATTCCGGAGAAACGGCTAAAGATAATACAGAATTACCTCGCTGAATATTAAGTGAAAGTGTGCGCCCATTTCTGCGTTTAACCGTATTGATTATATCATACCATGAATCAACCGGTGTTTCATCAATGGACAGAATTAAATCACCTTTTTCAACTCCTGCTTTTTGAGCCGGGCTTCCAATACCGATATTTCTTATTACCGGCGTAATATCCTCAATCCCCATAACCGCATAAAATCCAAAATAAATAATAACGGCCAGGAGAAGATTAAAAGCTGGCCCGGCAGCAACAATCAAAATTCTCTTTAAAACATGCATATGACTAAATGAAATGGAAATATCCTCCGGGCTCAGCTCTGAATCCGGTTCCTCTCCCACCATTTTAACATACCCGCCAAGAGGAACAGCTGAAACACAGTAATCTGTAATCCCAACTTTTTTCCCGAAAAGCCTTGGCCCGAATCCAAGAGAAAATTTCTCGACACCCACTCCAAAAAGCCTTGCTACAAGAAAATGGCCAAGCTCATGGAAGAAGATCAGTACTCCGAGTACTATAATAAATGCAATAATATCTGTGCTCATAAATTATATAGCTTTATAAAAATAGTTATACCCCGATCATAAAATCTTCGTAAATAATTAAAAAGCAACATTTAAATCGGCGGCAAGGGGTTAGTTGTTTTATTCATTTCACCCAGTTTCTTCTCTCAAAAAATCCTTATCCGCTTATTTGCTCTGCAGCGATACTGCGAGCCCATAAATCTGCTTCAAGAATATCAGATAGCATCGGATTTGCAATAACAAAGTGCTTTTCCATGGTTTTTCTTATTACTTCCGGAATATACGTAAATGATATTTTTCTGTTCAAAAAGGCTTCAACTGCTATTTCATTTGATGCATTCATCACTGCCGGAAGAGTTCCTCCTGTTTTACCTGCATAAAAAGCAAGATCAATACAAGGAAATTTTTCAGTATCAGGTTTTTTGAAGCTAAGAGAGCCTATAGAATTAAAATCCGGAAAAGACTGGCCTATGGGAAGCCTCTTTGGATAAGACATTGCATATGCTATGGCTCCCTTCATATCAGGGATACCCATTTGAGCAATAACCGTTCCGTCTTTAAACGAAACCATTGAATGGACGATACTTTGAGGATGAATAAGTACTTCAATATCATCAACCGAAACTTCGAAAAGATGTTTGGCTTCAATAACCTCAAGCCCTTTATTCATCATTGTAGCAGAATCAATGCTTATTTTTTTCCCCATCTGCCATACCGGATGGTTTATCGCATCCTCCGGTTTAATTTTGTCAAACCCGCTTGAAGGAAGATTGAGGAAAGGGCCTCCCGAGGCTGTGAGCAGTATCTTATCCATATCTTCTTTGCGTTGACCGGAAAGACACTGAAAAATTGCGCTATGCTCACTATCTACAGGTAGTATCTTCACGCCCTTTTTTTCAGCACTCTTAATAACAATATCACCGGCCATCACAAGTGTTTCCTTGTTGGCAAGAGCAATATCTTTCCCGGCTTCAATTGCGGCCAGCACTGGCAAAAGCCCGGCAGAACCAACCATTGCAGCAACTACCATATCAACCTGATCATAGGATGCGGCAACCTTATAGCCCTCATCCCCATAAAGGATTTCGACATCGATACCGGAAGTAATTCTTTTAAGATCCATGGCACTTTGTTCATCAAAAACCACGGCAATATCGGGCGAAAATTTTTTAATTTGTTGTGCAAGCATTAAGACATTGTTTTTTGCCGCAAGTGCTTTTATTCTAAATTTATCCGTAAACATCCCGGCTATCTTTAAGGCATTGGTTCCGATTGAACCGGTCGAGCCAAGGATAGATAAAGACTTCATAATGTTAAACCCGCTGTCATCTTTTAGGTGTTTTTGTTTTAAAAAAGAAAATCCTTAAAAAACCAGGCAACCGGAGCGGCAAACAAAAGGGCGTCGATACGATCAAGAATGCCACCATGGCCAGGCAATATTGAGCCTGAATCCTTAATTCCTGCGGATCTTTTTAGTTCAGATTCGAACAGATCTCCGACCTGTCCGGCAATTCCGATACAAATAAACAATAGAATAGAAATTCCCCAGGAATATGAAGGCAGAAAAAAATATTTGAATATGCCCCCAACCACCAGGTTTGATACCAATCCGCCTATTGATCCTTCTATTGTTTTTCCAGGGCTGACCGACGGACAAAGCTTATGTTTTCCAAGATAGGAACCTGTATAAAAAGCCCCGGTATCTCCTGCGAATACTATTATAAGCAAAAAATAAATCCAGGAAATTCCATCACTGCCGTTTCTGATTAAAACAAGATATGAAAGAAAAAGTGGAATATATATAAGGCCCATAAGCTGTTTTGAAACAAGCCACACAACATCCTTATTTATTTTAAACTTAAAGAGGGAAATAAAACCGGAAATAATGAGATTAAATACAATCAAAGAAGAAACCATATCCGGCATATCGCTGTATGCAACAAATATAATTATTAACCCGACAAAAAAAGACAGCAGAGGCAAAACATTATTCATGCCCGGGCTTTTTTGTGGATGGAGAACTATTGCGTAATATTCATAAAGTGCAATAATTGAAACAATGCTTATAAAAATGGCGAAAACTAAACTTCCGCCTTTACTTATAAGCAATATAAGAAAGGGAAGCGCTGTAAGGCCTGTTATCCAACGCTTTAAATGCATGCATATAACCTATAAAAAAACCAACTAACCGACATTACCGAACCTGCGTTCACGATTCTGAAAATCAAGAATTATTTTAACAAGTTCTTCCTTGCCAAAATCAGGCCATAAGGTATCGGTTATAAATATTTCGCTATAAGCAATCTGCCAGAGCAGAAAATTACTGATTCTCATTTCCCCGCTGGTTCTTATCAGCAAATCAGGGTCAGGCATACCGGCAGTATAAAGATGGTCTGCAACAAATTCATCTGTTATCAAATCAGGATCAATTTTACCGTCTTTTGCCTTTGCTGATATTATCTTAACCATATCGACTATCTCGGATCTCCCACCATAACTTAAAGCAAGGTTAAGAAGCATTCCTTTATTACTTTGTGTTAAATCCATCGTCTTTTTTAATGCTTTACGAACATTTTCAGGAAGCTTTTCGATCTGCCCGATTGCATTCAAACGGATATTATTTTCCATCATCTCTTTTTTTTCAGAATCAAGAAATTTTTTAAGCAGTGTCATCAGGGCTGTTATCTCAATTTTAGGACGCTGCCAGTTTTCCGTTGAAAATGCATAAAGAGTCAAAACAGAAATACCGATTTCACGGCAGGTTCTAACTGTTGTTCTAACAGCTTCAGATCCTGCTTCGTGCCCTTTAATTCTATTCATCAGGCGCTTTTCGGCCCATCGCCCATTGCCATCCATTATTATGGCAACATGCTTGGGAAGCATTGAAGTGTCAAGACCGAATGAACCGGATAATGAACTAGAATTCAAGGATCTCCTTTTCTTTTTCTTTATATATTTTATCGATAAGCGCTATGTGCTCATCTGTTATTTTTTGTACGCCATCCTGGGCCTTAAAGGCAGCATCTTCTGCTATCTCACCATCTTTTTTAAAACCCTTGATAAGTTCGTTAGAATCACGCCTTATATTGCGGACAGCAACTTTATATTCTTCGCACATTTTATGTACAATTTTAACCAGTTTTTTTCTTCTGTCTTCCGTAAGAGGTGGAATCGATATGCGAATAATTTTGCCGTCATTTGAAGGGGTTAGGCCAAGATCGGATTTCAATATAGCCTTTTCAGTCTCTTTAATAGCAGATATGTCCCAGGGCTGAACAGTAATTAAGCGACTCTCAGGAACCGCAAGAGACGCCATCTGATTAAGGGGGGTCAGAGTCCCATAATAATCAACCCTGATACCATCAAGAATTGAGAGTGAAGCACGCCCGGTTCTTACTCTCTTCAATTCATTCTGAAGGGCAGACATTGACTTGCCCATATTTTCCCTTATTTCTTGATATAATGACTCAATCATGGGCTTCTCCTTAATTTATTGCATAACAGAACTGTGCTTTTTAATCTTTAATATGTTTAATGCCTTAGTAAAAAGTCAAAAAACAGTGCTCTTTTCAATTAAAAATCCGGGTACCGATATCCTCACCACATATAACCTTTTCTATATTCCCCTTATCCCTGAGGTTAAAAATTGCAAGCGGCAGGTGATTGTCCATAGCAAGAGATATAGCTGTCATATCCATTACCTTAAGCTGCTTTTCAAGTACCTCCATGTAAGTTATGTTTTTTAGGAATTTGGCATCTTTATTAAGAACCGGGTCCGAATCATATAAGCCGTCAACTTTTGTCGCTTTAAGCAGAATCTCTGCATGTATTTCCTGCGCTCTTAAAACTGCGGCAGTATCAGTAGTAAAATACGGATTGCCGGTCCCTGCAGCGAAAATTACAACACGCCCTTTTTCAAGGTGACGGATGGCTCTTCTTAGTATGTATGGTTCAGCTACTTCGTGTATAGTGATCGCAGTCTGAATACGCGTTGGAACATCTTTTTTTTCTAGAGCATCCTGTAAAGCAAGACTGTTTATAACCGTTGCTAGCATCCCCATATGATCCGCAGACGTACGATCCATACCGAATGAGCTTGCGGCAATACCACGGAAGATATTTCCGCCTCCCACAACTATTGCTATCTGGATGCCAAGATCAAATATTGACCGGATCTCTTCGGCAACGTACTTTATAACATCGGAACTTATACCGAAACCCTGATCCCCCATCAGAGCTTCACCACTTAACTTCAGAAGAACTCTTTTGTATTGTGGAGGTTTCAATGTTTATTATTCTCCGATCTGAAATCTAACAAAACGCTTGATTATAATGTTCTCTCCTGTTTTTGCAATCAACTCACTAAGCAAGTCGGAAATGGTTATGCCGGGATCACGGACATAAGGCTGATTCATCAAACAATTATCTTTAAAAAATTTTTCAAGCTTTCCTTCCGCTATCTTATCGATCATTTTTTCAGGCTTTCCCAATTCTTTAGCCTGAGCACGATATATTGCCATTTCCCTTTCAATAAGTTCTTGCGGTACTTCTTCCCGCCGGATGCTGACCGGATTAGCTGCAGCGATGTGCATCGCTATATTTTTAGTAAAGTCTTTGAAGTTGTCATTTTTTGAAACGAAATCAGTTTCACAGTTAATTTCAACAAGCACTCCAAGCTTTCCGCCCATATGGATATAAGATTGGACAGTACCTTCCGTCATAGCCCTTCCGGCTCTTTTAGCTGCTGTGGCAAGGCCTTTTTTCCTTAATTGGTCTATAGCCTTGTCTATATCCCCTTCACATACGGAAAGAGCCTCCTTACAATCCATAATCCCAGCTCCGGTTTTTTCCCGAAGCTGTTTTACAGTTTCCGCACTAATTGATCCCATCTTATTATCTCCCGTTATTTATTATATTTTAAGGACACTGCTGATTGAAATAGCAGTAAGCATTTGACCGCAAGTCCTTTTGATTGTTTTTATATGTTAGCGCTAACCAGCTACAAAAAACGGAACTATATATAACTGTTATGGTTCAAAGCGGATGGTTTATTCTTCGCTTTGAATATCTTTGTTAGCTTCCGGAGTCGCTCTCTTTATGATTTCAATAACCGGTCCGTCAGAACCATTTGAGATCACTTTTCGCTCACCCGGTTTTAATTCAGAAATAGTTTCCTCAACTTCAACTACATCTTCAATATCTTTATCGGATTCAGCCTGCTTTTTTTCTTCCAGACGCTTTTTGCCTTCTAAACACGCAGTGGCTATTCTGGATGAAATAAGTCTTATAGAACGTATTGCATCATCATTTCCAGGAACGATATAATCGACATCATCGGGGTCACAATTTGTATCAACTATAGAGACAATAGGAATTCTTAAACGCTTGCCTTCCCGAATTGCTATGGCTTCGTGTTTAGGATCAACTATAAAGATTGCTCCCGGAAGTGCATTCATACTGCGAATACCGCCTAACGTACTGTCAAGCTTTTTCCTCTCTTTTTCATGTTTTAATCTCTCTTTTTTGGGAAATAAATTAATGGAACCATCAATTTGGATGGAATTAAGATAGTTAAGCCGATCAATTCCCTTTTTTATTGTTTGAAAATTTGTCAGCATCCCACCAAGCCATCTATTATGCACATAATACATCTCACAACGATTTGCCTCTTCATAAATAGCCTCTTTCGCCTGCTTTTTGGTACCCACAAAAAGAACCGATTTACCGTTTGCAACAGTATCTTGTATAAAATCATAAGCGGTCTTAAACATCCGAACTGTCTTTTGAAGATCAATGATATAAATACCGTTTCTCGCCCCAAAGATATATTGTTTCATCTTGGGATTCCACCGTTTTGTCTGATGACCGAAATGCACTCCAGCTTCTAAGAGTTCCTTCATTGTAAGATATGACATTTAATATTCTCCCTTTTTATTGGTTAATCCTCCACCCTTTTTAACCCTGCTTTAAACTTTCTTTTTTTGAAAGCACCATAAAAGCAGGTCAACAAGTCAAAGGGTGTGTGTTATTACGAACAAGATTTTGTAACAATTTTATTATATATCTGCAACAATTATTTTAGAATTTTGTATGTAATTAAAGGAGGGGTTTCAGAACATAGCTAGCGTAGAACTCGGGATTCACTAAGCGGCTAACTATTTTTTTAGCGGAAGATCCAATGAAATAATCTAAAAATGTACTATCCGCGCTTTTTGAATAAACTGCGGATATTTTCCCTTTAATTCCTCCTGTTCTGCCTGCCCATTCTATTGCATCCTCGATATTGCCAAGACGGTCAACAAGACCAAGTTTTTTGGCCATTTCACCAGTAAAAATCCGCCCGTCCGCGATAGCTTTGACTTTTGCAATATCCATTTTGCGCCCTTTGGAAACGGCATCAACAAACTGCATGTAAGTATCATCGACAAAAGCCTGAAGCAGTTTCTTTTCTTTTTCCGTCATCTTACGTACAGGTGATCCTATATCTTTATATTCACCGCTCTTTATAACAACAGGGTACAGACCGATCTTTTGTAAAATTTCCTCAAAATTGGTAAAACCAATTATCACTCCTATGCTGCCGGTTATAGTACCGGGATTAGCCATTATACCATCCGTACCAGCAGCGATATAATATCCTCCTGATGCTGCTACAGTTCCCATTGAAGTAATAATTTTCTTTTTTCCGATCGTTTTCCGAACTTCACGAAAAATTTCCTGGGATGGGCCCACAGCTCCGCCAGGAGAATCAATTCTCAAGACAATAGCTTTTATAGAATCATCCTCGCGGTATTTTTTAATGCTGTTAATTATTTCCTTAGACTCAGTAATTACACCCGATATCTCAACAACTCCAACCTTTTCACCCATATTAAAATCGGGATTACGGGTTCCAAGAAAAATAAGCATGGATACACCAAGAATAGTCGCTGAAAAGATAGATGAAAATACTAAAACAAAATATAGGAATGGATGTCTTCTTGAAAACATAAATTTTTTAGACAGTCATCTGAAGTTATTTATCCAAAAAGCAGCCAGCAATCCAGCTGCTTTTTGGATATAAGATTATTCCCCGTTTAATTTATCCTGAAGATTTTCCCGTAAAATCTCCCCAAAAGCAGATGTTGCAGGTTTCATGTTACTTATGTAATCTGTGAGAATGTTTTGTTCGTTATCCATTTGCAGGCGTTTAATTGAAAGGCCTATTCTCCGTTCAGTGCTGTTTATGTTCATTACTTTAGAGGTTATAACCTCTCCGACATTGTATTTTCCAACAGGAGTTTTAATTTTTTCCTTGCTGATTTCTGAAACATGAACAAGACCTTCTATTCCTTCTTCAAGTTCAACAAATATACCAAAATCCGTTACATTCGTTATTGTTCCAACAATCTCTTTTCCAACTGTATAGCGCGTGCTCACAGTTTCCCACGGATCTTTCTGAAGCTGCTTTACACCTAACGAGAACCTTTCATTTTCTTTCTCGATTGCCAGAACAACAGCCTGGATAACATCCCCTTTTTTATAAAGCTCTGAAGGATGCTTTATGCGCTTTGTCCAGGAAATATCCGAAATATGAATGAGGCCATCGATACCTTCATCAATGCCAACAAAAATTCCAAAATCGGTAATATTTTTCACTTTACCTTCAATAGTAGTTCCAACCGGATAGTTTTCACTAATAATATCCCAGGGATTTGGAACAACCTGCTTTACGCCAAGAGAAATCCGCCTGTTTTCAGGTTTGATATCAAGAACAACTGATTCAACCATTTCACCTACAGAAAAAATCTTGGAAGGATGACGTATTTTTCGGGCCCATGACATTTCCGAAACATGAATAAGTCCTTCAATGCCCTCTTCAAGCTCAACAAAAGCGCCGTAATCTGTCAGGCTGACCACCTTTCCGGTAACCCGCGCACCAATAGGATATTTTTCCGAAGCACTTATCCATGGATCTTCAACGAGTTGTTTCATTCCAAGAGATACTCTTTCTTTCTCTTTATCTATACTCAGAATTTTGACTTGGATCTTATCTCCGACAGCAAACATTTCGGCAGGATGCTTGATCCTGCCCCATGAGATGTCCGTAATATGAAGGAGACCATCAACACCTCCAAGATCAACAAACACTCCATACTCAGTAATATTTTTAACAAATCCTTCAGCCACTTTACCTTCGTGGATTGAAGTAAGAGTAGCGGTTCTTTTAGAATCACGATCCTGTTCAAGAATGGCTCTTCTGGAAAGGACGACATTACTTCGTTTTCGGTTATACTTTAATATTTTAAATGCAAATGTCTTCCCTACCAGTTCATCAAGGTTTCGTATCGGGCGCAAGTCAGCCTGAGAACCAGGCAGAAAAGCCTGCACTCCTATATCAACAGAGAAACCTCCTTTAACACGACTTAGTATGACACCTTCTACAGTTCCATCACTATCATGCGCTTTCTTTATGTCATCCCATACCTTGACTTTTTCGGCTTTCTCTTTTGACAGAATAACCCTTTCTTCTTCGTCATCCCACCATTCCACCATAACTTCCACGGTGTCTCCCGGCGATACAACAATCTTGCCGTTTTCATCCTTGAACTCATAAATTTTTATCTGTCCTTCAGATTTATAGCCGATATCAACTAAAACATAATCCTTATCTATTGAAATCACTCTTCCGCTAACGACTTCACCTTCCTGAAAACGTTTAAAACTTTCATCGTACATATCCATAAGCGTTTCCATGTTTTCATCGTTTTCATCACGGCTTTGTTCATTTTCAGATGATTTCTCACTCGATGAGTCAGCTCCAAAATCCATTTCTCGAGCTTTCTCCTTGTCTACACCTACTGCTTCAGAACCCGACATGCCATCCTGCTTTTGATCTTCATTTGTATCAAAGTTAGTCATATTTTCCATTAAAAAAGAATACCCCCTTAGCCTATTTTGCCACTATCGACATATTGCGATAGCTTTTGACAATCTTGGATAGTTATCAGATTATATTTTAAAAAACAATACTAATTTTTATTTACCCACGACTTTTTAATAAAATACATGGTCAATTATTATTTTATGCTTCTAAACATTAAACCACATAATATATATTATATTGAATTTAATATATATTATCGCAAAGTGAATATGCTAGACACGGTCAAGTGCAGCTAAACACATGAAAAGATAATAATTCAAATCAGTTATGTAATCAGATTGCTTTTTACGGGAATATCATGAAATTTTTCAGGATAACAAGTTTTGAATGCAAGAGATCATGTGTTTCACAACAGCATCAATGTCAAGCTCAGTCGAATCTATTATGATAGCATCTTCGGCTGCTTTCAGGGGAGCAAGTTTCCTGTTTTTGTCATTTTCATCGCGATGTTTTATATCATTTTCTATTTGCTCCAATGCTGGAGAGTCTTTTTTCCCGGCAAGTTCTTTGTATCGTCTTTTCGCTCTGGTTTTGACAGAAGCGTCAAGGTAGAATTTTACATCAGCCATAGGAAAAACAACGGTTCCCATATCGCGTCCTTCAAAAACAGCACCTTTTCCTTTGCCGAGCTCTTTTTGCTGGAAAAGAAGGTATTTTCTCACTACCATTCTTGCAGAAACAGCAGAGGCGAGCATAGACATCTCAGGAGTTCTGATTTCATCTGTAATATCAGACTTATTGGAAAAAAGACGGAGACCTTTCTCACTTCTTACAAACTCAAGGCTAAGAGTTGCGCAAAGCTTTTCAAGTCCTGCATCATCATCAGAACTGATGTTGCTTTTTTTTGCTTCGTAAGCAACTCCCCGGTAAAGAGCGCCTGTATCAATATATTTGTATCCGAGGCGTTCTGCCAATATCTTGCTTGCCGTGGTTTTGCCAGCACCTGCAGGACCATCTATAGTTATAAGAAGAAGTTTTGCATTCGTATTCATGACAACACCTTTTTAAGGGCATTTATAAAACGGATGTTTTCTTCATGGAGCCCGATACTGACCCTGATATATTCCGGATATCCATATGAAGCCATTGATCTTACAATCACTCCGAGCTTTAGCATGTTTTCAAAAACATCATCTGCGCTCTTTTTTACATCAATTAAGAAAAAATTCGATTGAGTGGGGAAAAATCTGATCCCGATTTTATCCAAAGACTCATACATAAAATCCAGCTCATCATGAACAAGCTTTATTGTTTTGTTAAAAAAATCTTTATCGCCAAGTGCTGCAGCTGCTCCGGCCTGAGCAAGAGAGCTTGCATTAAAAGGAGGCCTGATTCTGTTTAAAATGCCTGCAATATATTCAGACATTATGCCATAGCCTATTCTTAGTCCTGCCAAACCGTATATTTTTGAAAAGGTACGAAGCGTAACCACATTGGAATTGATATAATCAATACCTTTTGCGCAATCTTTATCACGGATAAATTCTATATATGCCTCATCCATAACAACAATTACCTGATCCGGAACTTTTTTTATAAATTCATCAAGGCTCTTTTTGGAAAGAACCGTTCCTGTCGGATTATTGGGATTGCATAAAAAAATTATGCGTGTTTTATCCGTAATGGCTTCAGCTACTGCATTAAGATCGATTGAAAGAGATTTCAAGGGAACAAAAGAAAGCTTTGCGCCTGCACTCTTTGCCGATATTTCATACATTAAAAAAGACGGCACGGGAATTATCACTTCATCTCCCGGCAAAATAAATGCCGTAGTAAGCATTTCTATTATTTCATCGGAGCCGTTTCCCAAAACGATATTGTTATATGAAACTCCAAGATGCTTTGAAAGCCTGATTACGAGTTCACGCCCGCTTCCGTCCGGATAACGGTTTAGTCCCAAAAGTACTTTCTCAACAGCCTTAACAGCCATAGGAGATGGCCCGAGAGGATTCTCGTTTGAAGCCAATTTTATAGACCCGGAAATCCCGTATTCTCTCTCAAGCTCTTCAATAGGCTTTCCGGGAACATATGGCTTTATTGAAAGAATATGTTCAGGAGCTTTAAGTTTCATATCTATTTTTCCTGTCTTTTACTACCATTACTGATTCAAAGCTGCCAGTCTGCCGCTTTCAAGGGCTTGCATATTAAGAGGTATCAGTTTTTCCTTGCTTGAAAATTCGGCTTTGACGCACTTTTTCAATATCTCAAAATCCACTATCTTGCTGCGGGCAACAAACGCTCCCAGAGCAACAATATTTGCAGCTTTCATACTTCCTATATCTTTTGCAATATCCGATACGGCAACCTTTATTTCATCCACATCCTTGCGGCCTGAATCAATTTGAATGAGCGAACTGTTTATCATGATTACACCACCCGGTTTAACAACAGGTGCGAATTTTTCAAGCGAAGGCCGGTTCATGGCAACTAAATGCAAAGGATTTCCCACAATCGGAGAAGCTATTGGTTTGTCGCTTATTACAACCATGCAATATGCCGTCCCACCCCTCATTTCCGGACCGTACGAAGGAATCCAGACAACTTCATAACCTTCTTCCATGGCAGCTTCTGCAAGAATCTTTGCGGAAAAAAGAATACCCTGTCCTCCGAATCCGGCAAACATTACTTCACGTTGCATTAATTTCCTCCTTCCGCTTTTTCCGGAGTTTTGTATTCACCTATCGGATAATAGGGAAGAAGAGTTTCCTCTGCCCATTTTATTGCATCAACAGGGGTAAGTCCCCAGTTTGTAGGACATGTGCTGATAAGTTCTACAAAGCTGAAACACCTGCGCTCAAGCTGATATTCAAAAGCTGTTTTTATCGCTTTCTTTGCTTTTACAATATACTTTGGCTTTATGACGGATTGCCTTGCAATATAAGCCGGAGTCTGAAGAGCCGAAAGTAATTCAGAAACTTTTATGGGCATCCCGACATCTTCGACATTGCGACCAAAAGGAGAAGTAGTTGTTCGCTGACCCGGCATGGTTGTGGGTGCCATCTGGCCGCCGGTCATCCCGTAAACCGCGTTGTTTATAAATATGGTGGTAAATTTCTCCCCCCTGTTTGCAGCATGGATGATTTCACCCATACCAATGCTCGCAAGATCGCCATCGCCCTGATAAGTAAAAACCACAAGATCAGGGCGAACCCTTTTTATTCCGGTCGCCATTGCCGGAGCACGGCCATGAGCTGCTTCCTGAAAGTCAAATGTAAAATAATTATAAGCCATTACCGCACATCCCACAGGCGCAATACCGACCGTTTTCCCCGCAATGCCAAGCTCATCAATTACTTCAGCTACAAGCCTGTGAGCAACCCCGTGAGTACAGCCGGGACAATAATGAGTAATCTCATCAGAAAGGCAATCCGGTCTTATATATGTTTTTCCCATTAGTTATATTTTACTCCTTGTTATGATAACTTCATGCATAGAGTAATCTGGCAAGGTATCAATGTTGATATCCGTTATGAAAGATATGACCTGACCACATCCATTATTTCTTCAGGTGTCGGCACATTACCACCACAGCTTCCGTACCATTCGACAGGACACCTTCCACGAACACATCTTTCAACGTCTTCAACCATCTGCCCCATGCTCATCTCAATACTTAAAGCCATTTCACAGCCTTTTTTAGATGCAGCTTCCAAAACTGCTTTTTCCGGAAAAGGAAATAATGTTTTAGGCCTTATCATGCCTATCTCGATTCCTTCGTCTTTCAGATTGTCAACAGCTGTTTTACAGACCCTGCTCATTGTTCCATAACTTACAATAAGCAACCTGTAATCATTATCAGTATTGTATGATTCCCACATGACGTCTTCGCGTTTCATGCGATTATATTTTTCTTTAAGGGTCAGGTTGTTATTATTCAGCACAACCGGATCCAAAAAAAGTGATTTAACAATATTTTTCTTTTTACTCTTTCTTGCATCCATCCCGGTTGTGGCCCAATCGTCCTTATTGCTGGGCTCTGACTTTAAGTGATCGGGAAATTCCACAGGTTCCATCATCTGCCCTATAAGCCCGTCTCCAACAATCATAACGGGATTTCTATATTTCTCCGCAAGAGGAAAAGCCATCATTACCATCTCAACTGCTTCCTGAACACTGGCAGGCGCCATAACAAGCAACCTGTAATCTCCATGGCCGCCTCCCTTTGTTGCCTGAAAATAATCGGCCTGAGAAGGTAGAATTCCTCCTAAACCCGGTCCACCCCTCATGATATTCACAAACACCGCCGGACACTGTGCACCTGCAATATAGCTTATTGCCTCGCTCATCAGACTTATCCCAGGACTCGAGGATGTCGTAAATACCCTTTCACCGCAAGCTGCTGCGCCAAAGACCATGTATCCTACGGCAACTTCGCTCTCACCCTGCAAAAAGACACCACCGGCTTCCGGCATGCGGTGTGAAAGATACTCCGAAACTTCAGACTGAGGAGTAATGGGATAGGCAAAGTAGTTCAGGCAACCTGCTCTGATTGCCGCTTCACCTATTGCTTCATTTCCCTTCATCAAAATTTTTCCCATGTTCTTTCTCCCGTTTATTTCATACTATGTTGGTGTCATCTTTGGTTTCGGTTATGCTGATGGCTACATCAGGGCACATAATACAGCAAGTTGAACAAAAAACGCAGTCCTCAGGGCGCACCTGTAAAGCAGGGAAATAACCTTTTTCATTCACATCAGTCGAAATTTCAAGAACATTTTTTGGACACACATCCACACACAAACCGCATCCCTTGCATTTGTCTAAATCAATATAATGTTTATAAGCCATGCAAACTCCCTAACCAACTATAAGCCGTATTTTTTACAAGTCCGTTATTTTTATCCAGGGCGGAACAAGCTGCCTTTTTAATGTCAAAACCGGGCATGAAAATCGTTTTATATCCACTTTGCCCGAAAGTGAAGAAGGAATTGTTATAAATTCCAGCAAAAGCCCGGTATTATCCGAAACTGTGGAAACAAATTCATAACCCTTATATATAGTATCAACGGTCGTCTCATTAATAAGATTTGCATTCCCGATAATACCGTTTATACGCATCCCGGAAACTTTTTCTATTCCGTCTTTTATTTCTATACATCCTTTTAAGGTATCGGTAAAAGGCCTGTAAGGATTTATTACCTGCAATAAACGATATGACCGCCCCTTAAAGGCATCTCCAAGAGCTGCAAGCACCGTAGCCCCTGTTTTATCTCCTCCTACATCCAGTATCGTAAGCTGGCGTGGCTTTCTTATAAGTCCTGAAACAGCAGGAGCTAATATGGCAAGATCGGCCTGAAGATATTTTTCCGGAGGTAAAACAACCTCGATGCCAAGCTTAATGAGCTGTTTTCTTGCTTCACGCGTCCGAAAATAAGGGTTTACAAGATCAAGATCCGCAATACTTACATCTATCCCGGCCAGTTTTCTGTTAACCGCAAGATTTATAGAAATTTCGGTTTTTCCACTGCCGTAATTTCCTACTATTACAACAATTCCCTCAAGCAGGATATCCATATTCACCAACTGCCGCAAAACACCCGGGATCATTAAATAATAATCTATTTAAATCAGACTATTACATGTTTAAGTTTCCAATTATTTAAAACGTAAGTATTCTAAATATTTTTTAATCAAGTTTATGTCAAGACATTTCAAATTCCTGAAAATCCGCAATTGGTTCGCATAAAGCTACTATAATATTTCGCATTGACAAAAATATAATTGTATTACATATGTTTGCGCAGAGAAAAAGGGGGCTTTTATTAATATGCCCTTTTTTTGCAGATTAGACTTCCGTTAAAACCGATCATTATCACTTTTATGCTGCAATACAAACAAAGACGTTTGTAGCAATACTTTATAAAAGTCTATCTTTTATTTCTTTGAAAAACCCATACAAGGCGGATTACGATTCTACTATGAGACAATTTGTTGTAAGCATATTATATATCCTGGTGGTGGTGTTTATTTGGGGCATAATAGCAACTGCTGCCGAACTGCCGGGCACTGTCCAGCCAGGACAAATCGAACAGCAGTTCCAGCAGCAACCAAAGCTACGAACCGACCGGCCGGATCGAATTGTAGTACCGGAAGCAGACCAACTTGTACCATCGAATGCACAGGATATAAGGTTTAAGCTTAACCGGATAGTGATTGAGGGTGCGACCGTCTATTCTGAAAAAGACCTGTTGTCCGATTACCAAAGCCATCTGGGCAGGGAGATCTCGCTTGCCGATATTTATCAAATTGCTTCTGCACTGACTGCAAAATATCGTAATGACGGTTATATCCTGTCACGGGTTGTTGTCCCTGCACAATCGGTTGAAGACGGCCAGATCAGCTTAAAGGTAATTGAAGGCTACATAGCAGGCATTACTATCGAAGGAGCAGATGACGATCAGCGCAAGCTGGTACAGAATTATGCAAAAAAGATCCGGCAGTGTCGTCCGCTTAAAAATAAAGTACTGGAGCGCTATTTGCTGCTGATAAATGATCTGCCTGGTGCATTCGCGCCGGCCGTGATCAAACCCTCTCAAAAAGAACCGGGTGCTTCGGAAATAATCGTGCAACTTGTTCAAAGCAAGGTTCAGGGTGGGCTGTCTCTGGATAATCGGGGCGGCGAATTGTTGGGGCCCATGAGAATATCCGCAGACATTGGACTAAACTCGGTGCTCGGTTTGCAGGAAAGAACTACGCTGAGATATGTGACCAGCGGGAATGAGAAGCTCAAGTTTGGCTCCATTTCGCATGAGGAAAATCTCGGAACAGAAGGCGGTAAATTGAATTTGTCCCTTTCTGCCGTTGATTCCAAGCCAAAAGAGATGGCCTTTATCCCGCTGAATCTCGAAACGTCTTCCCAATCCGCCGCACTTTCATACAGCTATCCTTTGATTCGCAACCGGACTGAGAATCTTTACTTACGCGGTACCTTTGCCGCTCATGAAGGGAAAACACGTGTTTTCGGTGTTACAGACACGCGCGACCGCATACGCGCCTTAAGATTAGGCGCTACCTTTGACCTCGCCGATGCCTGGGGCGTCAACCTGCTGGATATTGAACTGAGCCAGGGTATCGAGGGGTTGGGTTCTTCCAAAAATAACGACTTGATGCTTTCTCGTTCGGAAGGCCGGGTCGATTTCACCAAGGTGGCGTTATATGCAGCCAGACTTCAATCCTTGGCGCCGCACTGGTCGCTTTTGGTAGCAGCCAACGCGCAGTATGCATGGACAGATCTGTTGTCTCCCGAGCTCTATAGTTTTGGCGGAGAACAAATCGGTCGCGGCTACGATCCGTCGGAACTGGTGGGCGATAATGGTTTAGGGATGAAGCTGGAATTGCGTTATAACGGCGCTATGACGGTCCGTCGTTTGGCATGTTCGCATACAGGATATGCTTTCTACGATGCCGGTATAGTTTACCAGCGATCGCCGGGAGGCCTTTCCTCTTCGGAATCCGCAGCTTCTGCCGGACTGGGCCTGAGAATGAACCTGGGACGAAATGTTTTCTGTTATGCCGAATTGGCGAAACCGCTTACGCGCAAAGTGTCCGCTGAAAGAGACCGGGATATAAGGGGCTATGCGGGGCTTTCCATTCGTTACTAAATATTTTGGCGATACCGGATTAAAGAGGTTAAAAATATGAAGAAGATACAAACTGCTGATAGGCCTGCATATAGTTGGAGTTTTTATTTTGCATTGAATCTGCTGGCGGCAACTATTATATTTGTCGGATTAATCCCGGCAGCGCATGCTGCCCCCGAAGACGGAGTAATTCGCGCCGGAAGTGCAAACATTGTTGAACAGGGCAGCACAACCCTTATCCAGCAGAGCAGTCAGCGCGCTGTAATCGACTGGCGCGGTTTCAGCATACAACAAAACGAAGATGTCCGTTTTGCCCAGCCTTCCGTCAGTTCCGCCACACTCAACCGCGTTACCGGCAATCAGGAATCTGTCATTCTTGGCCGGATGGATGCAAATGGCCAGGTGCTTCTTGTTAACCCGAATGGCATTATCTTTGGAAAAGGCGCCCAGATCAACGTCGGCAGCCTGATCGCCAGCACCTCCAATCTCAGCAACGAGAATTTTATGCAGGGAAAACTGGTGTTCGACCAACCGGGCCAACCTGGTGCCGGGATCATCAATGCCGGCACCATCACCGCCGCCGAGAGCGGTCTGGTTGCTCTGGTGGCCCCGCATGTACGTAATGACGGCCTGATTCAGGCCCGATTGGGCAAGGTCTTATTGGGTGCGGCAGATACTTTTACTATTGATCTTTACGGTGACGGACTGATTAAGCTTGCATTGAGTGATGCATCTCTGACCCGGCTCAAAGATGCTCAGGGACAACCGGTAAAAAGCCTTATCAATCAGGCAGGCACAATTGATGTTGATGGCGGTCAGGCGGTTTTGGTAACTGCCGAAACAGCCAAAGGCATGCTGGACAGCCTTATTAACATGAGCGGCACGATTCTCGCTGACAGCGCCGTTCAGGAAGGCGGCCGCATCCTGCTGCTGGCCCGTGGCAGCAATGCGGACATCAGCGGCAATCTGAGCGCCAGAGGAACTAAGGGAGGACAGATCGAGGTGCTTGGTGATCAGGTGCATCTCACTTCTTCGGCAAAACTTGATGCAGACGGTGTTTCCGGCGGCGGTACATTGCATGTAGGCGGTTCATATCAGGGCGGCAGTAACACTTATCGTTCGCAGAATACGCAAATTGATGACGGTGCGATACTGAGCGCCGACGCTCTCAGCCGTGGCAATGGAGGAGAAGTGGTGGTCTGGTCGGACGGCCATACGGCTTATTCCGGCAGTATCTCTGCTCGCGGCGGTGCAGAGGGCGGCGATGGAGGTGTCGTCGAGGTTTCCGGTAAGCAGATGCTGGACTTCAATGGCATGGTCGATGCCGGAGCAAGCAATGGTAGAGCAGGCTCACTTCTTCTGGACCCCTATGATTTCATCATCGGTATGGCCGAAGCCAGCCTCATCAACCGTGTGCTTCGCACCGGAACAAGCACCTCTGTGCGTGCGGATAAAGATATTTATGTCAATTATGTCATCGACGGGCGCGGCCGGTATGCGGGTGGCGGGCTGACCCTGTCTGCCGCTAAAGATATCAATATCAACGATTACATCGTAACTAATAATGGCGCCATCAATCTGTATGCCGGGTCAGGTACGGTCAGCCTGGCGCAAGGCAAGTTGGTTTATGCCGGTACGGCTCCGATCACAGTGCGCAGCGGCTCCACACTCACCAATGCTTCCTATCTCACAAGCGGCCTGCTTTCGCTGATCTCCACACAAGGGTTAGTTAACATAAACCATGGAATCGACGGTTCCATCGGGGATCTGTTTATTCAGGCGGAAGAAGACGTAAATATAAACGAACCCATTGTCAGCCTGAGCGATGGCAACACAGTCGAGGTCATTGCCGGAAATAACATAATAATTAATGCTCAGATCGACGGACGTCCGGCCCTTGACAGTAATCCTAACGGAACCGTTACTATGAGTGCCGGTAAGAACATCGATCTGAATAAAAGCATACTTGCCAACTTGATCAACCTGTCCGCCAATCTCGGTACAATCAATGCGCCCACGATGAAGGCAGGCACGGTTACTTTGGATAACAATGGAATTCCAATGGTTGAAGGGCTGTTTTCCGGAACCGGGCCGATTTCGTTGACTACCGGCGGGAATCTCTCAAGCGGAATCTATGTTTCCACCGGTCCTGTTTCCATCCGGTCCACCGGAGGCGATGTAAATGTTGACACAAAACTTGCTGAAATTCTGGGCAATGTGTTAATTGCCTCGGATACCGGTTCCGTAAATGTCGATCAGGAGATCGCCAATATCCGTTCAGGAAGCGACCTGACCATAATAGCCGGTAATGATATCAACCTCAACAAACAGATAGATGCCCTGGATGACACCAACCCGCTTTCCATCACACCTGTTCCCGACGGACATGTGACTTTAGCTGCAGGAAATAACGTCAATTTATATAAGGATCTTGCTACATATGATGGAGCCGTCAATGTTGCGGCAACAAACGGCACGTTCAATATCGCATGGGACAACACAAACAGCAGAACATACCGGATACAGAGCGGTTCTGCTCCGATCACGGTAATCACAGGAGGAAACTTATCCACCGGTTATGCACCCCTAACTGCTTTTGAACCACCGGACATACCCGATGATGTTAACGAAACTGATTACCTGAAAGCCTATATTGCCGATCAGCTTAAGCCTTATGTGGCGTTTTCCACTACCGGTAAACTCAGCCTTACTTCAACCGGTGGTGATGTCACCGTTGATGCACCGATCCCCGATACAACAGGAGAGATTGCATTGACCGCGGCGGACAAGATCGTCGTCAATCATAAAGTCATAAGCCATAATCAGCCGATTACACTGACAGCCGGTGCCGGCGGAATAGTGGTTAACAGTACAGACGATACTTATGGAATAAACGGGATAGGTTTAAGCCCTGCGATCGACTCGGGCAGCAGCTCTTTGACATTGAGAGCTTTGGGAGACATATCCGTCACAACCATAAACGGGATTGCGGCCGGCGGGAAGCTGACAATCGATACGCGCGGCAAAATCCTGCAAGGCACTGTTTTTGGCTATTTGTATATACCTTCCGAAATCGAATTGATTGCAGACGGCGGCATCGACTCCTTCAATGCAAGATATTCCCCCAAAATCAGCGCTACATCGTCTGGCGGAGCCATTAATCTCGAGGTTTTCAATCCGGGACAACTGGTCATCAACGCCTTTTCTCCTACTGCAGGAGATGTGTTTACCGGTGGGTTGATCGGCCAGGACGTCAATATTTATGCAGGCCGGGATATCAATCTCAGCAACGTCTATGAAGGTGGGAACCTGGTGCTCAATGCCGGAAGAGATGCAAATCTGAACACTTTTATTATAGACAGTATGAATGTGACCGCTGTCGGAAATATATATTTCAGCGAAGTCGGATTGACTGCTCTCGAACCGACCGTCTGGTTGAGAGGAGGTGACCTGATAGCCAGATCAACAGGGGGTGACATAAGTTTCGGAATTTTACCCGATGATTATTCGGCCGTTCATATCGGGAACGCAAAAAACCTGACACTGGCTGCCTACGGATCAGTAACACTGGGTTTGCTGGAAACACTCGGCCCTGTGAGCATTACTGCAAGAACCGGAGATATCACTCTACGCAACGATATCGGGCCTCCCGTTCAGTATTATGATTCAATTGATGACATCTTTTATGCGAGTTATGATCAGTCCCTTTCGGAGATTTATTCGGGTTATGATACGGGGCAACCTTCATTTGACCCGACAGGCAACGGCCCGGCATCCCTGCTTCTGGATGCCGGCGCTAATATTTTTATGAAGGGCGCCAAAGCCGCCGGTACGGTGACCATTATCGCCGGAGGAACTCTGACGCCCACAAAGGGTATTTACTCCGGCACCACAAACGGAGTCAGTATTACCGCCAATAACGGTGCTTTGATTTTTACCGGTACATCTTTCGGCGATATACCGTTGGACACTCAGGCTCAGTTGAAAACCCCGAACAACGTAGCGCCGGCCATTATGCCGGGACCCCGGGTGGATCCACCCGGTTTACCAGGTGCTCTTACGGCTCTTCCCGCGTTGCCGCCTGATCTTGTTAATGTATCAGGAAGCGGTGCTCCGGGAGCATCGGGAGCTAATGATAGTCTTTCGGAAAGCGAAATTGAAGCCATGAGGGCGGCCGGTAATGCCGGTCTGAGTGAAATCATCCCCGATGAGGATGAAAAGAAGGATGAAGAAGAGAATAATATAAATATCCTGGAATTAGCCGGCGGGCGCGGTGTCGGCCAGACAACGGATTTCGGACGTGAATAACAGTAACCAAAAAGCACACGGGATAAGATTCGCATCCCTTTTCCTGTGTGTAATGCTTTTCTGGACCTGGCCGGGTTCGGCTAAATCTTCTGAGCCCACTGCCATTCCGCAACTTCGGATTGAGACCGGTATGCATACTACCCTTATCAGGCGCGTACTGCCTGATTTGCCACGTAACCGTCTCATCACCTGTTCCGATGACAAGACCGTCAGAGTCTGGCAAATGCCTCAGATGCGTTTATTATCCGTACTTCGCGTTCCCATCGATCCAGGCCATGAAGGTCAGCTTTACGCCATTGCGGTTTCACCTGACGGCAAGACCGTGGCGGCAGGCGGATGGACGGGCTGGGACTGGGACAAAAAAGCCTCCGTCTACTTTTTCGATGTGATAAGCGGCCAGCTGACCCGCCGCCTGGGCGGTTTTGACAATGTGATCAATGCGCTGGCCTGGATGCCGGACGGCGAGCATCTGGCAGTCGGATTACAGGGATATTCCGGATTTAGGATACTGCGCTTAGAAGATGGCAAAACGGTCGCAGCCGATGTCGGGTACCAGGACGATGTAATGGATCTGGACATCAGCCGCAGAGGCCGCATAGTCGTAACGGCCCTGGATGGCTTCGTACGGCTGTATGACCACAAATTCAAACTGATCGGCCGTCGTGTTATCCCTGGAGGCAAGAAACCTGTCTCAGTGCGTTTTTCGCCGGATGCTGAGAGAATCGCCGTCGGATTCATCGACGTTCCGGCAATTTCGGTGATTTCAGCGAAGGACCTTTCGTTGATATATCATCCTGATACCGGCCAAATCGAGCACCAAGTGGGTTTTACAAGCGTTGTGTGGTCATCCGACGGTTTGTCCCTCTTTGCCGGCGGCCAGTATTCCGGTGAAGGACTTAATCCTGTTTATCGCTGGAAGAATCGGGGGAAGGACGCACCGGAAAAAATTTCACTTACTCATAACCGCATTTTAGAAATCCAGCAGATGCCGGACAACAACATTGCTTTTGCCTCGGAAGACCCGGGAGTGGGCGTTTTGGGGCCGGACGGTAAATTAAAGTTATTCCGGGGTCCGGATATCGCCAACTTCAGCCGCGCTCAGGAGTGTTTTGCATTATCAGCCGATGCCTCGGTGGTGCGCTATCCGCTGGATAAAGGCAACAGCACACAACTAAGCTTTGCGGTGTTTGGTAGCGGAGACCAGGATACGGACAAAACTCCTGAGGAACCGCTGTTTGCACCGATCCTTGAGGCCGAAGGCATTATGGTTTCAGACTGGAAGGACAGCTTTTCGCCCAAAATCAACGGCAAGCCGCCCAGGCTTGAGGATTACGAATTTTCGCGTTCTTATGCCATTGCTCCCGACAGTAAGAGCGTCCTTTTAGGTACCGAGTGGGCGGTGCGTTTGCTGCGGCCCGATGCCTCTGAAATATGGCATGTCAAACTGCCTGCTGTGGCCTGGAGTGTGAATGTCAGCCGCAACGGCCTTTTCGCAGTAGCGGCGCTTTCGGACGGCACGATCCGCTGGTATGGCACGCAGGATGGCCGGGAGCTGCTGGCCTATTTTCCGCATCGCAACGCACGGGACTGGATTGCATGGGTACCCGACGGCTATTACATGTCCTCCGTATACGGCGATAATTATGTCGGCTGGCATCTTAACCGCGGGAAGGATCTTGCCCCCGATTTTTACCGTGCAGTACAATTTGACCGCATACTCTATCGTCCCGATGTAGTAACATCATCGTTTCGCGCCGCGCTTGGTCCTGTTAGAAGTAGCCTGGAAACGACAACGCAAAACGCTGACTTCCGGATCACCAAATTGCGTGAAATAGCGCCGCCAAGGCTTTTGCTGAAGGCGGTGAGCTTGCCGGAAGAGAAGGACGGTCATTTCCGGATGTCATTCGAACTTATGGGTGAAAAGAATACGCTCGGTATCCAGGAATATAGTATATTCGTCAACCACATTCCGGTAACCCCGGCTAATGAGCGCACGCTGACCGGTGACGAAACCGATTATTTTCGCCGCGTTTTTCATCTCGAGCTTCCCGCCCGTGATAATGAGATCCGGGTAGAAGCCTTCAACGGAGTGTCGATGGGGGTTGCACAGATCTATGTAAACATTTCCGGAGATGTGCGTCCAACACCTGTAAAAGGCAATCTCTACATGCTGGCTGTTGGTGTCAATAAATTCCCCGCTCTGCCCAAGCGCAACTATCTGGAGTATGCCGCGCAGGATGCGGAAGAATTGGGGCGGGAATGGAAAATACGCTCTGCAGAAAATTATTTGAAAATTTTCATTCATACCATTTCCGATCACAGCGCAGATAAACCGGATAGGGAAACAATAGTATCTGCTCTGAAGTTCGTGGAGCTTGCCGGTCCGGATGATACGGTGGTGATTTTCCTTGCCTCTCACGGTCTGAGTGATTCGGCCGGTAATTACTACTTTGTACCGCGTGATGTACTTCCACAGGATATTACAAATGCGCTTAAAGGCAAAAAAGCTGCCTCGCTGATTCCCTGGACGGTCTTCTTTGACGCCCTGCGAGATGCGGCCGGACGCCGTGTACTGATAGTCGACACATGCCAGGCACGCAGCATCGAGGGTAATTTTGAGCCGCATTCACTTATGAAGCGCTCTGCCGCCTCGCAGTTTGCTTTGATCGTAGCTTCCAAAGGCAACGAGGAATCACAGGAATACGCACCGGCCAAACACGGGCTTTTCACTTATTCCCTGTTAAACGCTCTGAGGCCCGATGCAGACGCGAACCGAGACGGATGGGTATCTCTTAAGGAGGTCTTTAATTATGCCTTACCGATAGTGGAAGAACTTCGTCACAAGCAGACTGGGCCTCAAACGCCACAAATGGTATCACCGCAGGTATTATCGGATATGCAGGTGATGCCCAGCGGTTTATCGGATTCCGGAAAGGGGAGCAATAACCGATGATTTTCCCGGCAGGTCAGACTTTTGCCAGACTGAAATGCTTCATATCGTCTCCGGTGCTTTCAATTATTTATTATAAAAGAGGTACACAATGAAAAGAAGAAATGTTTTGGCTGCCGTTTTGATCCTTTTCATATTTCAGTATGCTTTTGCTCAGGAAGAAGGGGAATTAAATTTTCAGACCACTGAACAGGGCATTATTAAATCACTGACAGCAGATAATCCCAAAATAAAAACACGCTCTCTTTCTGAAACGAAAACCCGCGGTATCAAAATAGTCGGACTGGAAAATAATCAGATCACCCATCAGGAAATTATGGTTTCTGATGATGCACCAACCCAATCCGTTAATCTGAAAATCGAATTTGATGTCAATTCATATAACATCCGGCGGGATTCATACGATCTGCTGGATAAACTTGGAAAGGCGCTGACTTCGGACAAGCTGAAGGAACAAGCGATTTTGATCAAGGGGCATACGGATTCCGACGGTAATGATGACAATAATCTGAAACTCAGTTTATACCGCGCCCGGGCTGTCAAATCCTATCTGCTGGAAAAGTTTTCAATTCCGGAATCCAGACTGAAAATCTATGGTTACGGCAAATCCATGCCGTTGGTGCCCAATATCAATCCAGCAAATAAACAACTCAATCGAAGGGTTGAAATAGCAGTAGATGACAATTGATATGAGTTTAATTTTTTATGATTAGGCAGGATTGAACTTAAGAAAAACGGGAAATATTCGGTATCCGATACCTTGCAGAGATCAGCCAAAATGGGACGTTTTGAAACTGGCTCAGTATAATAGTATAACAATAATAAAATATTATCATACCGGAATTCCGTTATTCCGCTTTAGAATAAAAATTCAAATGGTATTGCTGATACATTTAGTTCCATTTTGAATAACGCCAGTCCATAAATTTCAAAAATGTATAGACGAACTTATTAATATGGAAAATAAGAGCCAAAAGCGGACTTGCCCCCTGGCTTTTATTCACCCGCCTGTGTTTTTTTTATTTCTTCGATTTTCACTTTCTAATACCTTTTTTATCCTTGATTACAATAAAATCATAAATCGAAGCAGCGAACTGACCGAAGTTTGTTAATTGAAGTTTGAATCCACAAAAATCGCTGTTCTTCAGGATGATTGTTTTCTTCAAGACCAGAAATAGGCATAACATGTGAAAGAAGTTCTGCAAAATATATGTTTGAACTATTGCAATCTATAACATTTCCTTCTTCTTTGTTTTCGTTTACATATGACCGGACATCATCTATTAGTTGCTTTATGGATGTATAAATTTTAATTCTTTCAATTGCTAATGCCTTTTCAAGTTCTTGGCAGAGTGTTTCGATAGCATCAATATACATTTTAATATTCATTATTTTTCACCATTAGTTAATTTTTTAGAAGTACAACAATTAAAATAAGTAATCTTTTATTTTCTTGCTTAAAACAATATTGGTTTGTTAAATGGTTATTCTTCTACATTCTTATTTGTTTAAAATCAAATAATTATTCTATAATACTTAATTGTGAACGGCAGGATGAAGCTTTTTATAATATTAAGCAAAAGAAACGGAAGAATGGGATGAGATCGTGTGTTTCGTTTATCAAAATTGATGATGGATGGATAGTGGCTTAGAAAGTGAAAGGATATGCGCAAGAAAAGAAGGGGTGGGTCCATTTTTTGCGCGACCAGTTGAAAAATTACAACTACAAACTACCAGCTGGTGCGGACGCCAGCAACAGTGATGCTTTTGGAATAAATGGGACGTTTTGAAACTGGCTCACAAGCATTATTTGCAAACAACGTTCCGTCCAACCTTAGAGAGGATATAACCAACGATGCAAAATAGCACCAAAGAGTGTAAAGTGGTATGTTACGTGGGTAATGATGGCTTAACAGTTTTGCGTTGTCCAAAATGCGACACCACCAAAACAATCGATACCAACAGTCAGAACTTTGCGTTCAAAACCTTTAAGGCAAATTGTAAGTGTGGGGTATTGATTAAAGGGCAAATTGAATTTAGACGATACTACCGCAAAACAGTCCGTCTTTCAGGTTTTTATCTTCACCGAGAAACCGGAATAAGAGGGGATATTATAGTGGCAAATATTTCCCTAATGGGAGCTGGGTTCAGTTGTCTCGGAAAGCATAACCTTCAAAAGGGAGATCAACTGGACATAACGTTCACTTTAGACAACCCCAAGAGATCGACTGTTACACTCTGGGTGGAAGTACAAAGCATTAATGAGAAATTAGTCGGCGTAAAAAGGCGTGACAGCGAAATACAACAGCCAGATTTGGGGTTTTATCTAAGATAACCAGTAAATGGCGAAGCTGTTAGGTTTTAAGGTCTAATAATACTTCCTTGTTTATAGGCTTTGGGATTATCTCATATAATTGATTTCTGAAATAGCTTAGAAAGCCAACAAGCAGCTTCTGTCAATAAACCGGCAGGGGGATAGTGCGTTTCGCCCTTTAGTTTTACAGTTTCTTTTAATTCAAGCCATAATAAGCTTATTTTTTTAAATTTTCGGTTAAGATATTTTTACATATCACAGTTTTTCCCAAACCTTTGGTAAGAAGAAGATATGAAGGAGTTGCTTTGATCTTGGAGCACTGTTCCTGTTGTGAATTTCTTCCTTCCTGAAACAAAGCATCCAGCAATTTTAATAGGTGTACTTCCTTTCAAAGGATAATCCTTATCTACTGAAGTCAACAGTTCGAACCTTTTCATAAAAATATTAGATTTCTAATACAAATCGTGATATTCAAAAAAGAGTTCACTTCCTTTTTAGAAGTATAACGACAAACGTATTCAAAACGATTTCGGAGGGCGTAATGCATTTCAAATATTTGAAACTCTTTTTCATTGTCTTTTTAGTAACCGGATGTAGCAGTGCTACGAAATATTACGAAAAGCAAACGCCCTCAGACATCTTGCAATCGGAACAAAAAGAAGTCAATGTAAGAGTCTTAGCTGAAGCAACTGAGTGGCTGAATTCAGGGGCAATCGTCAAAGCCGGCCAACAGTATAGAATTGAAGCTGCCGGCAAATGGCACGGCGGGCTGATTTGTGGCTGGACGGGACCGGACGGGATAGGCGCATCACAGGTATGTGTATGCCACATTGTTCCAGGCTGGAGCATTTCTACACTAATTGCCAGAATAAACGATGATGGCGTTCCTTTTGCGGTTGGAAGCGATTATACGTTTGTAGCTGTGCAAGACGGCATTTTACAGTTTCATATCAACGATCCTTCATCAAGCAGCTCTTCGGTCGGCACTTTCTGCTGGCCATATACAAAAGATAATCAGGGCTTTGTTACCGCTAAGATTTCCATACCACAGATCAAACAGGACATTATTGATGTGAAAATCATTGGATATGATAACGGTATCAAAACCAGCAAACAGGAAGATTACCTTGAAGCCCTGCTTAACGCAAAGAGACAGGCTATTGAAAGAGCTGGTATCGAAGTGAAATCCATGTCAAAAGTTAAAAATTTTAAGTTGGAAGAAGACTACATCGAAACGTATGCAAAATCTATATTACTGCCTGGTTTTGAAGTTATTGATATCGGTTACGGTGAAGGGGGCACATATAATGTTATGCTTATTGGCAAGATAAAAACCGCGGGTCTTTAAATCCTGCAATACCAAAGAGCTTATCATATATCAAGTCAGATATTATACGGCAAATTTATATTATCTCAGTGTTTCAAAACATTACTCCTTATAAAAGAAAACAAAATAGGGAACAATTCCGCTTTTAGCTTCGGTGCTCATCCAAAATTTACTTTAAGCAGTTCGCACCAAAAACCCTGTCAAGTACTTTTTTACTTCTTTTTCATTTTATTCTGCTGAGTATTACTATTATTGTTTTTATTTATTGATACTTGTGTTAGGTGTCCTGGAATTAGATTTTGACAAAAATTACACAACTATGGGAGTTTTTAAAACCAAATTTTTTATGAGCACCGAGGTTCCCGTGATTGAAAAACATTTGCTTTGATTGTGATAGCTTGTTTGATCTATTTTATATACCCTATTTTAAAAAAACATCTTAAATCATTTTTTCAAGAATTTGAGAAAAGTCACACGTTTCTTTGGGCGTATTAATAGCAACTATATTACTGATTGGTTCTCAGTGCATGGACGACCTTTCAAAAAAAACTGAGCCGCCTTGGTATTGAAATAGGAAACGAGATTTCTGCAAGTGCTTCTAACCTTAAAGAAATATTGGAATTAGGGATACCTTTTATTATTATGCTTACAATTAATGACTATTTAAAACATAACAAGGATAATTTTCATTAATATAGAAATAATGGGCTTTTGAAAGCCAAATAACCGCTTTTTATGTATCCATCAATTATTTGCGTATAATTCCAAGGAGATAGGTGTGGCTGATAAAAAAATTGTTATATTATATATTTCCTGCTTATTATTTTTAGCATCAATATTTATCTATGTGCTTTATTTTTTAGATGGGTATGCCAGAGTCCATATCATCATGGAAGGTGGCTTAGTAGAAACGGCAACAGCATTAGGTTATTTTTTATCTGTTCTTTATATTGCATATAAAGGAAGGCTGCCTTTTTTTAAGCATTATTATTATTTTTATATATTAATCCTTTTGTTCGGTTTTCGGGAACTGGATTTTGACAAAAAATTTACAAAAATAGGTATTTTAAAAACCAGATTTTTCGTAAGTCCCGATGTTCCTGTGATGGAAAAAATATTTGGTTTAATTTTGATATCTTTGCTGATTTATCTCGGATATTATATTTTAAAAAACCATATTAAATCGTTTGTTCAGGATTTTAAAAAAAAATCCCCCGTTTCTCTGGGTATATTAATAATAGCTATATTATTGATATTTTCTCGAGTTGTTGATGGAATGTCAAATACATTGAAGCATCTCAGTTTTGAAATGAGAAGCATGCTTCCTACGGATTTTTCTGCATTGGAAGAGATTACGGAACTTGGAATACCTATATTTATAATTCTTACATTTTATGCTTATTTCAAGCATTACAAAAATAATTTACATTAAAAAAGAAAAGTCTTGTGCGAAGAATTGATATTAATAAGATCGAAGAGGCTTTCGAGTTGGAACATCGAGAAATGTATGGTGAACCATGTGACGGCACAGGTCTGAGTCAATATTTTTTAGAAAATGAATGGAAACCATTTATATCAAGAATAACTACTGGAGATGAATTGTGGTTCTTTAGACTTCCCGATGAATGCTGGGAAAAATTAAAGGAACATCAAGGCTATGTAATAATGAGAAATGGTAAAAGCAAGGCAAAAGTGCTTACTAAGTGGAATTAGAAACATGGCTTATTCTCATAAACGTGAAAAAAGCTAACCCGGCTGTTTGAGCAGAGGGCTTCCAAAGTACGGTTGATGAATTTTTCTATCTTTTAATTACCGCTGCTTTTATTTGACTATTTCAGCTTTAAATCGCCCATCCTCAACAGCAACGTTATATAAAAATCTAATCAAAGTAGTTTAAACGGTGATTATATGATGTTCATTGTTTTAGCAGCTTTTTTTACAACGTTAATTTTTGTTTGCTTCGAAGAAGGATGGCGAAAAGGGTTATTGATTCTGGGTATTTCTTTTGTGTCATATATTTCAATAAACTTCATTACTTTTATTATAGGTATTGGTATCGGATATCGTCTTGTTATTAATCAGTTAGTAATAGGAATATGGACTATAGGATTAATTTTGTATTGCATATTTAATGGATACGTAAAAAATATTTAAATATACTTTATAAATTATTTAACAAATTCAATTCAGCAGTTCGCTACACTCCGGCTGAATTTTTTGTTACTCTCTTCCCATCCGTAAAAAATATTTTTCAAAGCATCCGGGAACATTTATTTGTCGGTGAAGGCAATTATTAAAAAAAAGGAAGGGCTGGTAGTACAATACCAGCCCTTTACTACTTTATAAATTTTCAATCGGACATAACTTATTGATTTTATATGGTGGGCGGTACTGGGTTTGAACCAGCGACTTCTACCGTGTGAATATGCTTGATTTTATTAGATATATTTATATACATGCACTATCATATAACAATATATAAGAAATCTATTATTTGCTTTTTATGCTGGTTTTTCGTATTTTACGAGAGTTTTTAATGTTATGGTCATAATTTGGTCACAAAATATTCAGATTGAGGGGGATAGGATGGCCACCCGAAAACCGGACATGTCCCGCCGGCTTCCCCTTCATTAAACCACCTGGGATCATTGCGAGGGGTAGGCAATGAAGAAATACAAGTTATCAAAAGCACTAATACCAATAGTAAATGGAACTTGGGGAACACCGAAGGAGCTTGAACGTCTTGGAATAGCCAAGGAAGATGTTATAAAACTACGTACTATCATGGAAGGCATTGTCAAAGAGAACCGGCTCATAGAATCTCCAGAACTTAAATATTTTTTAGCGCTGTCTGGACATTTTGAAACGCACTACATATACGACGAGGGAAAAATAAAAAAAGATATTACACCCCTTCCTGTTGCGAGTCTTTGCTCTGCATCTCCATATGATAGGGCGCTTCCTCCCACTGGATTGTTTTATGAATACTCTGATGAACTTCAAAACATAGCCAAAAACCTAATTGAGCTTCTATACGAATATGATTTCATAGAAAGATTAAGGAAATGTCCCCATTGCAAAAAATTCTTCATTGCCAAAGATAAGAAGCGAAAAATCTGTTATGAAATGGAATGCAGAAATGGATATCACAGGGAGGATATGAAAAAGCGGCGGAATGATGATCCTGAAAAATACTGTTAATTAAATTTTACACGTTAATCAAAATTCGATTAACATAACTAATTGATTTAACTTAATAATAATTGACATAGATATTCTTTGCTATATATTAGAGCCATGATCATTTGAGATCATGGCTTTTCTTTTTTAAGAAATGAAATCTATGGAGGTTAAAAAAATGGCAAATCAGGAATTGCTTACAATTGAAGAAATGGCGCAACGTCTAAAAGTGCCAAAATCATGGTTATATACCCGGACAAGAATCAAGGGCGGGGACTTCCCCGTTATCAGAGTCGGTAAATATTGCCGGTTTGATGTTGCTGAAGTAATGGCTTTTATAAAAAAAGAATCTGAAAAGGATCTGAAAGCCTAACATGCAGCCAGCAGATACCTTCAGAAGCGAGATTGCAGCTTCCGGCATGGATAAGCTTGATGCTTACAACAAAAGCCTTAACAGAATCCCTGCACCTGGTAACGGCTGTCATCCTTCATTACTATCCGTTTCAAATTATGGTGTAATGGCTGGTTTGAGTCCGGAAAGAATTTGTGATGATATTATGCAGCATGTTCCGGCTGGAAGGCGAAAAGTATCTGTAAGAGAGGTTCAGGATGCAGTTGGTAAAGCTGTAACAGACTGTCATCAAGGCTTTACATTTCAGAAAAGAGAAAAACCTCTTGTCAAAGACGGTCAAAAAACCCTTCAAAAAATCATATCAAAAGCAAAAATTACAGAGGAAGTTGATCTTTGGGAGGCCTCACCTATAAGGCTTTTAGACAAATCAGAAAAGGATATGGTACTACTTTTGGAAGTATTATATCAGCCAGATGATCTTCTTTTTATCGGAGATAGATTCACAGATGGTATTTTAAACAAGTCAATTAGAACAGCTTCAAAATGGATTGAATACTTCCATAATGGCGGCAAAACTTTTCCGCATATTCTTATCAATCCTCTCACCGGGAAACCTGCACCGAAAAAAACAAAAGAAGATGAGGAAACTTATCGTAGTGATGCAAACATTCAATCATATAAATATTGTTTGGTAGAATTCGATAACATTCAACGTGAAGATCAAGTCAAGTTTTGGAATGCCGTTAAACTTCCTATCGTATGTCTTATTGATTCCGGGAACAAAAGCGTTCACGCCTGGCTAGACGTTCAAAAGCTTGCTAATGTAATAACAGCAGAGCAATGGCAATCAGAAATCAAAGATCGACTGTATGATCGAATTTTAAAACCGCTTGGAGTTGATGGAGCTTGTTCTAATCCGGCAAGGATGAGCAGACTTCCGGGGTATTATCGGAAAGAAAAAGGAAACTTTCAAAAACTTTTATGGTTAAGTCCAGAGGGGAAACCTTTATGTTAAATGATTTTGAATCTCAAGTTATGGAATTGGAAGCCAGAGAGCCGGAATCGAAAGAGGCCGAAGGCCAAACCAAAAAATATGTGGGAGTGACCCTTATAGATTTTTTGGGATACAAATTCCCACCGCGCAAAAATTTACTTGGCCCGTGGTTACCTCAACAGGGCCTTGTTATGGTTTACGCTTGCCGTGGAGTTGGCAAAACATACTTTGCATTAAATGTGGCTTATGCTGGGACGTCCGCAGGTTCTTATCTTGGCTGGAATGTGCAAGAGCCGTTCGGCGTACTTTACATAGATGGTGAGATGCCGGGGCCTGTAATTCAAGAGCGGTTAGCACAAATAGTTGCAAGTTCAGATTTTGAGCCGTTAGCACCCTTTATACTTCTAACTCCTGACTTACAACCTGAAGGCATGCCAAGGATAGACACAGAGAAAGGACAGGCCGTTATAGACTCCTTTCTAAGTGATGAAATCAAGCTGATTGTTATAGATAATATTTCGACTTTAACGAGCGCAAAAGAGAATGAGGCAGACGGCTGGACTCCTGTGCAGGCATGGGCCTTGAGGCAACGAGCAAAGGGCCGTTCTGTGTTGTTTATCCATCATGCTGGGAAAACCGGAGCACAAAGAGGAACGAGCCGCCGCGAAGATATACTTGATACTGTTTTAGCCTTGCGGCGTCCAATTGATTATAACCCGGAGCAAGGGGCTGTGTTTGAGATCCATTTTGAAAAGGCCCGCGGACTTTATGGGGATGATGTGAAACCGATTGAAGCGTCTCTTATCGCAAATGAAGGGGGTAAAATGTCATGGGCTGTTCGTAATGTTGAGGATAGTAATTTTATCAGAGTTGTAAGCCTTTTAAATGAAGGCATGATACAAGCAGATATAGCTGCGGAACTCAGCTTGAATAAATCAACGGTATCCCGGCATGTGAGGAAGGCAAAAACACAGGGACTTATCATAAAAAAGGGTTTTGCTTTATGAGTACTGAATCGAAAAGTTGCACAGTTGCATTACATAGGGCGTGCAACCATGCAACTTTTACCCAAAATGACGCAACCGAATATGCAACCAAGATACAACCTACAAACCTAAAAGCCTTGGCTATAGCCGTTTTACAGCGCAACCTAATATGCAACCAAGATGCAACCGTAGCTAAAATAACAAGCAACTTTTTTCCCGAAAAAAGCACCCAAAAGTTGCATAGGAATTGCGCCGTTGAGATTAGTCCTCAAAAAGAAAAATCTCTTGCTTGCTATTGTTGCAAAGGTTCTGACTTCTGGCTTTCAATCCATGGCAAATAAACCTGCAGGCTTTGTCATCCGCCTGCACATGAAAGACTTGAGGTAGAACAATGTTAATAAATGTTACCCCTGAAATGGTAGAAGCAGATATCCAAGCTTTTGAAATCCGCTTACAAAAAGCACAGGATAGTCTTGCAGAGTTGCCGGAAGGATACTTACCATATCCTGAATATAAAAAACGGGAAAAAGCAAGACATGAACATCAAGAAGAAATAAGTCATGTAAATTGTCTTATTGGCTTAGCAAGAGAAGCTTTATAAACATAATAATGTTATTGAGTTAAGACAAAAGTCTTTTTATATTGATGGATTGATATGGAGGGTAAAATTTATGGCAAGAAAAAACTTAACTCCCACAAAAAATGAACTTGCGAGATTTAAAGCTATGAGTGACCTTGGCTTAACACCACATGCTATTGGAACAAGGACAGATAGAGACCCCAAGACAGTGAAAAAATATCTACAATCGGATGTTTATAATGACCCGGAAATAAAGCAGATGGTTGACATAATCAAAGATAAGGAAATCAGCGACCTGTACCTTTTAGGAGCCAAGGCAAGAAAACGCCTGCATGAACTTCTTGACGATGGGAACATGAAGGCAATTGAAACCGTTGCAACGATGGACAGGACTTTTCAGCAACGCCGGTTATTGGAAGGGCAGTCAACGGAGAATACGCTATCATTGCACGCCGATATCGCAGCGATTAAGGCCCTATATAGGGAGAAGAAGCCAATAGATGATAATAAAAGATGATTAAGGCCTTTTTAAAAATTCGGATATTTGGAGGCGGATGTAATACACATATGCCGCCTTAAAATATGACCTTGCCCCCTATGGTCGTTGGTATGCTGACAGGAAGTAAAGCCAAACGAATCTGCTAAAGAAAGAGAAGCAAATCTTTTCAAGCAGAGCAACAACAAATTAAGGAGCTTCCTTTTGTGGTGTAATTTTAACATCCACATCCACCTTGTCCGGCTGTGTGACTGGCCCGACATATGTATTAAAAAATATTGTTCGGGGAATTGGAACAGAAGCTGTTAACCTTTTCTTCTGTACATATTGTCCCGGTTCAGTGGGGGTTGCAATTATAATAATATCTGGGCCATTTCTGCGACGTGTTCCATTGTAAGTATATTTTAGAGGTGTCTTTCCAATATAGCCATTGTCCCATTCAATTGTAACGCCCAGAGGTTCAGATATTATATCAATTTCATACTGGTTATAATGATAGCTCAAACCTATTTGCTTGACAGTATTGGGAGATGTTGATTCTATTATGTGTCTGTTACATCCATAAAATATGAGAAGAATGCTTAGGGGTAATAATATCTTTTTCATAATTAGAGCTCCCAATTATTATTTTTTGCTGGTTGTTTATATACCTTAATGCAAAAAGTACGCTGTAAACGGCTCTCGTAAAGCAGTTATTTAAATCAATATCAATATGTTATATAAATGGCTCTTGCTCTTTATAGGTTTGGCGTCTTGTTATAGTATCATTAATCATTTAGAAGTTTTTCTTTTGCTTTTTTAAATTCTTCATCTGTCAGAGCACCAGACGAATGTAATTCTGAAAGATTTCTCAATTCTTCTGATAAAACAGGTTCGTTTTGTTCGAGCTTGACTTCATTAATTACATTTTCCTTATCTATGCCGGTTAACTCTTCCTTATGTATTTTGCTTCTTCTACCAAAAGGCCCTCGAAAACCTAGTTCTACACGTTCAATCTTATAGGCGACATTATTCAGGAAATAAATATTAATTCTTGCTTCATTGGTGGATGGCCCCCAATATAGCCATAAGTTTTCATTGATGTCTTTCACGCCATTATATTTAGGGGGATAACCATAAGCCAGTAATACTGCTTTTTTAGTCATGCCAAGTGCAATAGTTGCGGTCTGCACATTAACCTGCTCATCTTTTGTTAAGTCAAAAAATTCACCACTTTGTTCCATAGGGTTTTTTTCTGAAAAATATACATCAAATAAGTCAGATAACGAAGCACTTGTATGACGAGAGTGGCGTATTGTAAAAATTGTACCGCTATCTGTTTCAAATTCAAGTTCTTTACTCTCCACTTTAATTATCTTAACCTTAGTCCCAAGTGGTATAATTCCGCCTTTATGAGAATTCCATGTCAATATAATTCCCTTTGGCAAGTACCAAAGATTTGTACGAGTATAATATGGCTTTTTAAAAATATACGTTGGCTCATTTGTAGTTGCACAAGCACACAACAAAAAAACACTTAAAATGGCTAATATATATTTTTCTATTTTTTTCGATACCATATTAAACAATATCCCGAATGATATAAGAAAGGTTTAGGTAGTTTTTTCAGGCTGTTGTTTGTAATATTTATTTAGAATATCCTCAATAGCTTCTTCTATAAGATCATTTTGACGCTTATCAGTTTCAGCAGATAGAATCTTAAGCTTTTTGATAAGATCAGTTCTTAAAGTAGTATTATATGATTTTCTATCAGTATTCATAGTTTTCAAATAACATCTATTTAACCATATATCAATATAGTTTTTACCTTGACTTTATCTTTTTATATTGTTATATAGTTATATAGTTATCAATATAACAATCTCATAAAAATAGGACTATGAAAAATCAAATATCGATAAAACAAATTTCCCTTGAAGATTCCTGTAATGGTGACATTACGGGCGGTATCCTATGCCGTGAGAGATCTTCAAGGGTTTTTTATTTTAAGAGAGGTGCTTATGGCAACAATATCAAAAAGGCGTGATAGATGGGTTATAGACTTCTATGACAATCAGGGAAAGCGTCAAAGGCAAACATTGAAAAAAGGCACAACAAAAGGCGAAGCAAAAGACAGATTAAGAGAAATCGAAAACCAGATTAGCAAAGGAATATATGTCCCGGACGGAAAAGTCCCTTTATTCAAGGAAGTGGCTCAAGACTGGCTTAAATACAAAAAGTCAAATTTAAGAGATTCGACATGGTCTGTTTATGAAGGACATGCCCGGAACCACTTCAAAGACTTTGATGATTTAAAAATTAGCCGGATAAATATAGCAAATATTGAAAAGTATATTGCAAATCGGCAAAGTGCCGGTATGAACCTTTTAACTTTGCGTAAGGTTTTAATAAGCCTTGGTCAGATCATGGCTTATGCTGTCAGACATAAGTATATACATTATAACCCGGCAAGAGATGCAGAGAGGCCCAGAGATCAGGGGAAAGAGGAAAAGCTTGTTATACGTGTTCTGAACCCTGAAGAAATAAAGCTTTTTCTGGATACAGTTGAAAGCCGGAAGTATAAAACTCTATTCATGCTGGCAATCATGTCAGGGGCGCGCCAAGGTGAGCTTTTAGGGCTTAAATGGTCTGATATAGACTGGATAAACAATCAAATTCATATTCAGAGAACTTACAATAATCAGAAATGGTATAAGCCGAAATCCAGAACGTCAAACCGGCATGTTGATATAGGGCCGGTTATGATGAAAGAGTTAAAGTCATGGCGTCTTGCATGTAAAGCGAATAAGCTTGATCTTGTCTTTCCTAATGAAGAAGGAAACCCGATTGATCATAACAATTTAAACTACCGGCATTTTAAAAAGGCATTGAAAAAATCCGGTATTGGAAAAATGCGATTCCATGACATGAGACATACGACGGCGAGCCTTTTAATTGAGCAGGGAGAAAACATTAAATACATTCAAAAACAGCTTGGACATTCAAGTCCTACTGTAACCTTAAATGTGTATGCTCATTTGATGAAAGACTTTAATCAAGAGGCTGTTTCCAGACTCGAAAATGTCATTTTTGAAGGTACCGGTCACAAAATGGTCACAAAGGGTTAAAAAATGAAAACTACAAATGCAATAAATCTATATCAGTCAAGGTTTTATAAGAAAGCATTTATTCAAAGACTTATAGAAAAGGGGCTTATAGCTTATATTCGCTGCAAATCCTTTATTTACATGGTGGGCGGTACTGGGTTTGAACCAGCGACTTCTACCGTGTGAAGGTAGCACTCTCCCGCTGAGTTAACCGCCCATTTAGGAATACTTTCGGTCAGAATAACGACTAATCAAGTTTCAAGTCAAGATATTTTTATCATCTTCGCTGATGAGGGTATCTTTGGGAACATTTTCTATATCTTCATCAGGTATGAGAGGCAACTGATCAGGGTGTCGCTTTTCAGGAAGCAAAGGATTTACAAGACCTTTTATTTCTTCAGGAGTTGGCAGGTCTCTTAGATCCTTTAATCCGAAAATCTCAAGAAAACGCTTTGTTGTTGTATAGATAAGAGGACGACCGGGTATGTCTTTTCTTCCCAGAACACGTATAAGCTTGAGTTCAAGCAGCATCCGCAATATTCCGCCGCTGTCGACACCTCTGATATGTTCTACTTCACTTCTGATTACCGGCTGCTTATATGCAATAATTGTTAAAGTTTCAAGGGCGGCTTTGCTCATCCGCAAAGGATTAGGCTGCACAAGCCTCTTAACCCATTCGGCGTATTCCGGTTTTGTGCGAATCTGGTACCCTCCGGCGACTTCCATAAGAAAAAAGCCTCCGGTTCTCTGTTCGTATTCGACAGCTAACCTGGATAGTATATCTTTGATGGTTTTTGCATCAGCCGGAACAACACTTTTTATCCGCTCTATCGGAAGCGGTGTATCCGCCACAAAAAGCAGGGCTTCTATAATGTTTTTTAATTCCTGTTCTGTTGGGATAGTCATGGCATCCAAGCCCCTCACAAATAAAACAGTCTTATTATGCCCGATTGAACATGCTGGACTATGCTGATAATGGCCAACCTTACCATTTCCAGTATAGCAAGAAAAGTTATCACAAATTCACTCTTTGTTGAGTTTTTATCAAAAAGCTGATCGAAGGTAACGCTGCCCTCTTTTTCCAGTATGTCTAAAAGTTCGTTGATTTTGTCTTTCACCGAAGCTCCGGCAGGAGAAACATCAAGTTCCTTGAAAGCCGGAATTTTATCAAGCAATCTCTGAAATGCATCCATCAACTCAAAGAGGCCGACATTTATCACCCTGTCTTCGTTATCTAAGGCAAGGTCTTTTCTGTCCAGACTTCTGCTGAAAGTATTTTCACCAAGAATGTCTCTTTCCAAAAGATGTTCTGCCGCAGACTTCATCTGAAGATATTCAAGAAGCGGTCTTGTAATTTCAATCCTCGGATCATCTTCGTCTTCTTCCTGTATGGGAAGAAGCATTTTTGATTTTATATGAGTGAGCGTTGCAGCCATTACAAGAAAATCGCCGGCTACATTGACATTCATGGATTTCATCCAGTCAATATACTGCAGATACTTATCGGTTATAAGGGCGATGGGGATATCATAAATATCAACCTCATTCTTTTTTATAAGATGAATAAGAAGATCCATAGGACCCTCAAAGATATCTTTCAAATGTACTTCGTATATTTCTTCCGGTTCTTCAGACATGGAATATCTTTATGCAAAATCTATATGTTGAGCAAATTTCTGACTTCTTCCATTGTATCTGCCGCTACTTTTCTTGCCTTAATGTTACCGTCTGCAATTATATTATCAACTATCTTTGGATTTGCTTTATAATATTTTCTCTTTTCTCTTATAGGTTCAAGAGCCACAGACAGATTTTGCGCCATTATTTTTTTACATTCAACGCACCCGATTTCGGCAATCCGGCATTTTGCGTTTATATCTGCCGCTATACTGCTATCTGTATATATTTTATGAAATTCAAAAACATTACATACTTCTGGATCTCCCGGATCTTTTTTTCTTGCCCTTTGCGGATCTGTTATCATCAATGATACTTTTGAGGATATTATATCCGGTGTGTCTGAAAGAAAGATAGCATTGTTATAGCTTTTGCTCATTTTGCGCCGGTCAAAACCGAGTATCTTGGGTGTTTTGGTCAATATTGCTTCAGGTTCAGGAAATATCTGACCGTAAAGATAGTTAAATCTTCTTGCTATTTCTCTTGTGATTTCAACATGCGGAACCTGATCAATACCCACCGGCACGCCGAATGGTTTATACATTATAATATCAGCTGCCTGAAGCACAGGATAACCAAGAAATCCAAAAGTGGAAAGATCTTTATTGCTTAGCTGGACGATCTGGTCTTTATACGTTGGGTTTCTTTCGAGCCATGGCACCGGTGTTATCATGGTCAGAATCAGAAAAAGTTCGGCATGCTCTTTTATATGAGACTGGATAAACATTGTACTTTTATCCGGTGACAAACCGGCGCTTAGCCAGTCTATTATCATTTCTTTTGTATATTCTGCGAGCATTGATGTATTTTCATAATCGCTTGTCAACGCATGCCAGTCTGCAATGAAATAGAAACAATCATATTCTTCCTGCATCTGCACCCAGTTCATAAGCGCTCCGTGCAGATTGCCAAGGTGAAGCGGACCAGTGGGGCGCATTCCGCTTAATATCCGTTTTTTTCCGGTCATTTAAACTCCTCTGTTAAACTATAATTAGCTCCCAAGAAGAAAGCCAACAATAGGCATTGCGACATAATCTATGATTTTATTTAATAAGCCTGAAAACATGAAAATAATTAATATTATCATTCCAAAACGCTCAATTCTGGCAAACTTAATTTTCATTGAATAGGGAAGAAGCATAGTAAGAATCCTGCTGCCATCTAAAGGAGGTATAGGTATAAGATTAAAAACTGCAAGAATAACATTAATAAAAACACTGAAATAAAGCATATAAACAAGACTCGAAATAATTGATATTGCACTCGGATTATGGAAACTACCTTCAAATTGCATTATAAAGTGAAAAAGCGCGCCTGAAATACATGCCAGGCAAATATTTGCTGTTACTCCAGCAGAAGACACGATAATCGCATCTTTTTTAAAATTTTTTAAATTGGCAAAATTTACAGGCACCGGTTTTGCGTAACCGAAAATCACGGAAGACCCCACAAGTTTAAGCATTACCGGAAGCAAAAACGAACCGACTAAATCAAGGTGTTTCAGCGGGTTTAAAGTCAATCGGCCTGCAAGCTTTGCAGTATTGTCTCCCAACCTGTAAGCAGCATAACCATGCGCAACTTCATGTACCGTTACGGAAAAAATAAGAGGCACCAGCATTAAAACTATTTTGTATATTTCAAAGTTATTATACATAATTTTTTATAAAATCCATCTCATCATATTTTGTTTTAAGCAGGCCGTTTAGTTTGGCGTCAAGAGCGGCCTGTAATATATTTTTATAAAGAGGCCCCGGTTCAAGACCCAGCGTTTTCAAGTCTTTTCCGGATACCGATAATTTTGTCATCCTGAGTCGTGTTATAAAAAACGATATCGCTTTTTTTGCTCTTTCCTTTTTTGTAATTGCCATCATATATAGTATAATCTCTATCCTGAATGGGGAAAGCATATTATAGAGCATACCGTTTGTTATGCTATGGTCATTTTCAAGCTTGATAAGACATCGTTCTGCTTCAATTCGCTCTTCGCAGAAAATGCTCATTTGCTTAGGAGCGATTTCAAAACGAACGCATGCACTCTTTGTTAACTCTATTTTACAATGGCCGAAGAGCGCCAGAAAATAAACGGCCCACTTGATATACGATTCTTCAAGAAAAAGCAAATTGTACCATGAAACAACCTGTTTTACAGAGTTTAGAGATAAATTGAGCTCATTATTAAGTGTTATTGATGGGTCGACTACTTTGAGAAGGTTATAATCGTTGAGCCTTATTATTGAAGATATTGGATTCTCCTCTTCAAGAATCTGACGAAGTTCCGAAAAGACTCTTCTGCCGCTAAGACGTTTGAAAAAATCCATTTTAACAGCATTTTCTATCAATCCTGATGTAAGTTTACCTATTGCAAATCCGAATCGTTGTTCAAATCTAATGGCGCGGAATATACGGGTAGGATCTTCCACAAAACTTAAATTATGTAAAACTTTAATTGCCTTTCCTTTAATATCTTTTTGCGCCGCAAAAAAATCTATGAGGGTTCCGAATTTTTCAGGATTTAACTGTATCGCCATTGTATTTATTGTAAAATCTCTCCTGAAAAGATCAAGTTTTATCGAGCTCATCTCAACAGTGGGAAGAGCAGCCGGAAACTTGTAATATTCCATTCTGGCGGAAGCAATATCTATTTTGAAACCATCAGGAAAAATAACTACGGCAGTTCCGAATTTTTCGTATATGTGTGTGCGCGCACCTACCAGAGGTGCATATTTTTTTGCAAACGCAATTCCATCTCCTTCTACTACAATATCAATATCTTCATTTTTTCTGTAAAGTAAAAGATCACGGACAAATCCACCAATTACATAAGCTCGGAACCCTGTTTCAGTTGCAACTTTTCCTATGGTTTTTAATATTTCTATAAGGTGTTTTGAAAGCCGCTCTTCAATAAATTTTAATATATTTCTTGTGCGGGCATGAGCACGTTCACCAGGCTGATCGGAAAGTTCGGAATTTTTTTGCTGGGACTGCCTTACAAGTATGTTTAAAAGATCTGTCCTGGTTACAACTCCTGTTATAACATCTTTATCAATAACGGGAAGGATACGCTGTTTGTTTTCAATTATTTTATTTTGAATTTCCAGAAGTTCCGCTTCCGGCCCAACTGAGGCTACCTCAGTTGTCATATATTCTTTAACCATTACGGAATCAAGTTTATGATAAAGCGCTTTTTCTATAACCTGGCGGGTTATGTAGCCAATCAGTTCCTCCCGGCCGTCTTTTTTTTCCGTAACAAGAAGTGCATTGATGTTATAGCGTGTAAGAATACTGCTTGCATCCTTGCATGAGACCTCGCCGCTTACGGTAATTGGAGGAGAAGACATGAGCTGTTTCGCCGTTCTTCTCGTTCTGATGTTTTCGTACAGAATTTTTATAAGGTTCTGTTCAACTTGTGTTACAGTTTCACCTTTAATAGTTGCTGATGCCGCAAATGTATGGCCTCCTCCACCCAAGTGAGATAGGATTGTCCCTACATCCACTTCCTGCATTCTGCTTCTGGCAACAACATATACTTTATTTTCCATCATTGCTATAGCAAATATGGCATCTATCTCTTCCATTCTGGCCATTTTATGAACCAGAAATGAAAAGTCATTGATATAGGTATCTGTCGATATAGTAGTAACAACGACTTCCACACCATTTATGCTGTGCCTCGTTGAGGCTAGTATCATGTCATTTAAAAGCGATATTTGTTTTGGGCTTATTTCACGTGAAATAAGGTTTGAAATTATATTCAGATCCGCTCCCTTGGAAAGCAGGAAAGCGGCAGCTTTAAAATCATCTTCAGTGGTTGACGGAAATATAAAAGAACCGGTATCCTCATATATGCCAAGACACATTATCGTTGCTTCATCAGCTGAAATTTCAATCTTTTTTTCTTCTAATATTTGCGTAAGAATTGTAACTGTTGACCCTGTCTGCCGGTAAACTTCAAAGCTGCCTTTTATGTCATTTGCTGAGGGCGGATGATGATCATATATGTGTATATCAATATCCTTTCGGTCAAGAAGCAAAGATAACTTACCGATTCTGCCGGGTTGTCTGGTATCCACCAATACAAGTCTTTTGACATTTGGAAAATCTATCTTTTTAATATCCGCCATATTAAAAAGATAAACCATTGATTCAACAAAAAAATTCCTTAAATTTTTTTCCTGTAAACCTGGAAAAACGACAATGGAGCCCGGATATATTTTCTGCGCCGCAAGCATGGAAGCTATGGCGTCGAAATCGGCGCTAACATGTGTGGTTACAACCGTAATTCCTTCATTGCCGGGATTTTCGCCAGCTTCCATAACAATTTTTCCTTATTAGCATCCCTTTTCATATAAGCTTTAGCTAAAGCTTTTGACAAATTCACTCAACACTTTTTCCCAAACCCCGATCCCTAAACCCTGCCCCCTGATCCCTGTTTACATTCTGATTTCTATCCCGTTTGCTTTGCGGCATGTTCACCAGCCATATAAGCGGTTGTCATGGAGCCGCCTGAACACCATACAGCCGGAGGTGCAAACGTACCTTCACCGGCGCCTCCGCCTGCTGTGAAAAAAGTTGCATAAAGTCCCGGAATAATATTCTGCTTCACATCAAGCACCTGCATATTATGATTCACCCGCAGGCCGCATGAGGTAGAGCCCATGCTGCAACCTATTTTAGTGCCATAAAATGGTGGATCCTGGACCGGTATTAAATGCTGAGGCAAAGTTCCGAACTCCGGATCTGCCCCGGCTTTACAATAGCCGTTCCATTTTTCAACCGCTGCTTTAAATCTTGCCGGATCAAGCCCCAGGTTTACGGCCAAACCTTCAAGCGTATCAGAGCTTTTTATTGCTCCCATGGCAATAGCTTCTTTTACTCTTACCTTCCAGTCCGCACTGGCCAGCTTTGGGTCAAACCAATCTTTCATAAGCGGTAAATCAGGAGTTATCGGCTCCTTACTGCCCATAGGCTTAAGTTTCCATATGTTCTCTTCGTAATTATTATCAAAAATCACATACGCCCGATTTCCCGGCTGAGCCATTATCGCAGCCGGTCTGGAAAAAAACTGCAAGGGAGAACTGCTTATATCCATAAATCTTTCACAGGCCTTGTTTAAGTGAAGCCATGCACCCCTTGCCAGCTGTATATCACCGGAGGTTAAAAACCGGAACCAAGGACCGTTTACTTCCGAAAAATCTATTCCTCCGTCAAATCCGGAAAAAGAGTCATAACCTGACATGTCTGCCCCAACTCCCTGTCCCATCCTGATACATTCTCCGGTATCGGAAGGCAAAGCCATTGATACGCTGCCGACTCCTTTATAAGCTGTGGGCACATATTTTTTGAGCATATTTTTATTGTGGGAAAAACCTCCTGCAGAAAGAATCACAGCCTTATTGGCTTTAATGAATATGGTAGTGTTTCCCGGGGATCGGATAGCTTTAACCCCAACGATTCTGCCCTTATCCATCACAAGCGCAACCACCTTGGTATTTAATATGGTTTTTCCGCCTTTTTCATTCATGTATGCATAGGCGGCATTTATTGCTCCTCTCAATGCTGCATGGCCACGGTGTTCGGGGTCTTCCTTGAATGAGGGAGAATAAACTGTCCCAAAAGGATTTGTAGTCCACTCTACACCGATGTCTGCGAGCCAATCCACCATTTCACCGCATTTAATTATTGTTGCACGGGTCAAGGCTTCATTCACCGTATAACCCGATTGTTCAACGGCTTTCCGTACGGCTTCTTCCAGATTGAAAGTAGGAGCGCCAGCCACCCTGGGTACTTTTTTGGCTCCAAAAGCCATCAGAGCACCCGCATGCCATGTGGTTCCGCCTACCTGCGGCATTTTCTCCACTGCAATCACCGAGTTTCCCATCTGGGCAGCCTTTGCAGCGCCGATAACACCACCGCCTAATCCGACTACTACAATATCCGCCTGCTCATCCCACACTGAAGGAGGACCTACCGGAGGAATAGGTCTGACGTCATCCGGATCAACCGGTTGGCAACTCTCTGGTATAGGTTTGGATAAACCTGACTTATTTTCGTTTTCTTTCATCTTCTTTCTCCTTTATGATCGCGATAAACAGATAACTCGTTTAAATGCCAGATGGTAAGCAGGAAACAAATTGATGCGGATTATCCCAAAATACCTTTGCTAAGTCAATGTTGTTATTAATTCTTTTATCGGTTCTCCCCGAAAAGTAAATTCGAAGATATTATAAACAATAGAGCCTGCTATGGAATTTATGGCGTCAAAATCAAAGCTAATATGTGTGGAACCGTACTTCAATCATTACCGGATTTTTTAGCCTGCTTCCATTACAACTTTTCCTTTTATATTCTAGTTCATCGATGTGTGACAGGAAACACAAAACTCATCCGGAGATTTAGCCGCGTGCACCTTATGACAAATAAAGCAATCAATCTCGCCATAGTGCGAATCATGCGGGTTTAAGCGCGTCCTGCCCTTTGTCAGCTCAATAATGTCCTTATAATTTCCATGGCATTTAAAACAAAGTGCGCTGGAATACTTTTGTGACGGTACAGGTGGTTTGGTATCAACTTCCTCATGCGCTTTTTGCAAGTCTTTTATATCATGACAATCCGAACAGGTATTTCCGGCAGCGGCATGGCCAGAGGCCAGCAAGGTGGAATCCGTCATTGATTTTACTTCGGCGGCGTGACAGTCGGCGCAACGTGCATCTTGATTCCATAAAAAGTGAGAATTATCCGAAAGCGGCTTTTCTGATATTACCGCTTTACGATTACAAGCAGCACCCAGCAATATCGAAATCAATAATACAGCAATAAACAATATCATTTTTTTCAACTCGGCATCTCCCCTGTTTTTCCAATTAAGATTAATACCAAACCGCATTCAAATTATAGCTGCGTTGGCTTCATAGGTTCTGTTCCCGGCTTATTACATTTTCGCCTGAGAGCAGAAGCGCCTTGCTATCTTTTTGAATGCAACTTGGAATATGCTGTCTTTTTCTTCCGGCTGCAAAACAATTTCTTTTTCGCCAGTTTTTTATCCAGCCTGCTTTGCGGCATGTTCACCTGCCATGTAAGCAGTTGTCATGGAACCGCCTGCACACCATACAACCGGATTTCCAAAACCAATTTCTCCTGCACCTCCACCTGCCGTGAAATATGTGGCATAAAGTCCAGGAATAATATTCTGGTTCACATCAAGTACCTGCATATTTTGATTCACCCGCAGGCCGCATGAGGTTGAGCCCATACTACAACCTATTTTAGTGCCATAAAATGGTGGATCCTGAACAGGTATTAAATACTGAGGCAATTCTCCGAATTCCGGATCTGTCCCGGCTTTACAGTAGCTGTTCCATTTCATAACCGCAGCTTTAAATCTTGCAGGTTCAAGCCCCAGCTTTACGGCCAGACCTTCAAGCGTATCAGAGCTTTTTATTGCTCCCATGGCAATAGCTTCTTTTGCTCTGATCTTCCAGTCCGCACTGCCAAGTCTTGGGATAAACCAGTCATTCATAAGCGGCAAATCAGGAGTTACCGGCACTTTACAACCAACTGGCTTAAGTTTCCATATATTTTCTTCATAATTTTTATCGAAGATAACATACGCCCTATTACCCGGCTGAGCCATGATTGCTGCCGGTCTGGCAAAAAACTGCATAGGAGAGCTGCTTATATTCATGAATCTTTCACATGACTTGTTTAGATGAAGCCATGCTCCCCTTGCCAACTGGATATCACCGGAATACAAATATCGAAACCACGGGCCGTTTACTTCTGAAAAATCTATTCCTCCATCAAATCCGGTAAATGTGTCGTAACCCGCCAAGTCTGCCCCTACCCCCTGTCCCATCCTGATACATTCTCCGGTATTGGAAGGCAGAGCCATTGATACACTGCCGACTCCATTATAGGCGCTGGGCACATATTTTTTAAGCATATTTTTATTATGCGAAAAACCTCCTGCAGAAAGAATCACAGCCTTATTAGCCTTAATAAATATAGTATTGTCTTTAAGCAATCCAGTGGCTTTAACCCCAACGATTCTGCCTTTATCTATCACAAGCGCAACCACCTTGGTATTTAATATGGTTTTTCCGCCTTTTTTATTCATATATGCATAGGCGGCATTTATAGCTCCCCTCATCGCTGCATGGCCAAGATGCTTCGGATCATCTTTGAATTCGGGAGAATATGCTGTTCCAAAAAGATTTGTAGACCACTCGACACCGAGATCTGTGAGCCAATCAACCATTTCACCACACTTAATTATTGTTGCACGAGTCAAGGCTTCATTTAACGTAAACCGTGATTCTACAACGGCTTTCCGTAAAGCCTTTTCCAGGTCAAAAGCAGGAGCGCCCGGCGCCTTAGGTATTTTTTTAGCTCCAAAAGTCAGCAGGACACCTGCATGCCATGTAGTTCCGCCTACCAACGACATTTTTTCAACTGCAATTACGGAGCTTCCCATCTGGGCGGCCTTTGCTGCGCCAACAACACCCCCTCCTAAGCCAACTACTACAATATCCGCCTGCTCATCCCATACCGCGGGAGGACCTACCGGGGGAATAGGTTTGACATCATCCTGATCAACCGGTTGGCAATCTCCCGTTACCGGTTTAGATGAAGCTGTACTTGCTATAGCCTTAGAGGCAGCACCTGAGCTAAGAAGTGATGCAGAACCCAAAACAGCACCGCCAACTGCGAGTTCGACATTCTTTAAAAAATCTCTGCGAGACAGTCCAGACTTGTTTTCCTTTTTGTTTTCTTTCATCCTATACCCCCTTTATGCCCGAAATGAGCAGATAACTCGCATACATGCCAACATGTTAAACAGGAAACAAATTGATGCGGATTATCCCAAAATGCCTTTGCTAAGTCAACGTTGTTATTAACTCTTTCATAGATTCTCGCAGATGGGTAAACTCTAAGGTATTATTGAACAACGCGATCCGCGCATAGCATCTGCTATGGATGGTTTGAGACAATTTCATACCGGTGATTTACCGATGGCCGGATAGAAACCATAGCGTGTCAAAGACAGGCTGGTCAGGGATTTAGCAATTTAAATCCAAGATCGGGATCAAAAACCCGTTTTCCGGTAGTATCAACGAGTTCGAATATAATAATTTCCATAATCTGCCACACTTTTACACCACTACGTACACAGCCGGTTATAGTATTTGCGTTTCTTCCGCAGGCCATATGCATATGGATGACAGGATTGCCATCATCATCAGGAAACAAGGTCCCGGTTCCTGTAATTTCATGAACATTATCAAGAATGTGCTCCATGGGATTGACCGGTTTTGCCTTACCGTTTTCAGGACCTACAACAAGCTTACTCCCTTCATTTGCTCCACCTATAATAATCATTGCAGCGGCTGTTATGGACTGCTTTATGGCAAATTTTTCAATTTCTTCATGAACTGTTTCCCCGTCCTCAAGGCGTACCACAAAAATCCGGCCCTGTTTTGCTTCTGAATATTTCATATTAAACCTGTATCTCCCTCAAATTATATGATCGACATCTCTATTCTACAAGTCAACAAGTGTGTCATATCAAGTCGCATTCAAATTCTATCTGCGTTGGCTTTGTCGGTTCTGTCCTTGACGTAGCCAACCGGGGGTCAGTCGTTCGTCGAAAAGGGGTGAAAAAATAGAAAGAGACAATCCGTTTTAGCTAATAGATGAGAAATGAATAAAATCATAGCATGCCCCCATTTCCCTTCTGAAAGTTTTAATTTGCATATATAATTTTCCCGGCATGTGCATATTCGGCGATAAGAGTTGTTTTATTCTCATATTCTTCCGGTGTTATAGTAATGATATCGAGGGGAACAATGAATTTTCTGATCGTTCTGATTTCGGCGTCCTTTGTCATATCTGCGCGTTTAAAAATGTTCTTCCGTTTGAAATCTTCTGAAACAACAATGATGTCTATATCACTTTCTTCCGTTTCTGTACCCCTGGCCTGTGAACCAAAGACAATGATCTTGGAGATATTCAGTTTTTTTTCTTTTAAACAATCATAGAAAAATTGGATTACTTCCTCAGCTCTTTTTTGAGCCATTTTAATACCTCCTTGCTCTGAACGAGTAATGTTTCGGTTTTTCGCCTCGGGTAATTTTTTTGCATTTGTTTCAGATCTTCGGGATAACGTGTCGGAATGCTCGCCCTGTTGAGAGAAAAAACCGCCTCATATAGGTCATCCGGTAACGTTAACCCAACTGCCTCAATAAGAAAAAGAAGATTATGGACTTTCGGTGGAACAGTGCCGAGTTTCTTTTGGTATAATCCTTTAAGGACCTTCTCAATAGATAAATGGCACATAAAAACAACATAAATATACCTCCTGGCAACAAACATGGCTTCCGCAGTCTTTATGTCATAATCTTGATTGCGTTAACCATTCTTCATGTCCTTTGGCCATCCTCGTTTCTCCTTATTGGATTATTATAACCTTCACGACATATTTATCAACACGTTTTAAGCTTCAGACATAATTCCCGATCAAGAGCAGTATTAGGGTCGTATGTGGTAGCGGCTGAAGTTCTTCACGAAATTCTCGAAGTAAATCTAAAGGTCAAAGACCACCTTGTATATCGTAAGATGCTCGTACTGGGCCATAACAAAAATCCCGCAAAATCGTCCAGGGGCTTCGCCCCTGGACACAAAATAAACAAAGAATCAAATGATCAAATAACCGACATCATCGCGGACGCGAACGCACCCCAAACACCCGGGATTTGCCCGAGTTGGACCGGGGGTTCCAGTCCTCGTTGCCGTAGCCGAAGGTGAAGTACCACGCCGCCGACTAATCGCGGAGTTCAGCCCACCAGGCATACCAACCGGTTGTCTTGAACGCTGGGTCCATATTTCGTTCCCCAACGTCCTTTTGATAAAGTGTTGCCAATGCTTGACGCGTCGGCATGCGCCAGCCGCCGCACGCTATCAGAGACACCATGAAAAACAACATCAATACTCATAACAATCCACGTTTCATTACGAACTCCTTACTCATATTGTCCGATCATTTTGAGTTCCTTCTCTTTAACTACCTTTCCACCCCTACAATCCACTTAACTGATATCCGGTTATAATAGCTTAACCAGCTGTATTAACTAACAGCTGTCTTAAACGAGTCTTATTCACGTTGTCAATATTTCTTTTGCCAATGGAAGGGTAACCGCATTTGGAATTAATATGCCATTTAATAATTTTGTGAAACACCCAAACCGTCATGCCGGACCTGATCCGGTATCCAGAATCCAATGGGATTACTGGTTTCCGGCCTTCGCCGGAATGACAAAAGTGGAGTTTTCCAGCTTTTTACATGTCTATGAAATCCAAATGCGGTTACCCTTTGCCAATGGATTCTGTGATGAGATTTTTATTATTTTCACCGGTATGAGAGTAAATCGGCTGTAACAGGAAATTTCTGTGGAAACCACAAAAGTTTCCACAAAAGGAGCGAAAAAAACTGAACCTTCTGGATGACTTCCTTCATCGCCATAGCCTTAAGACAGGATACTTTTATATGACAGATATCAGGAGCTGAACCGTTCCATAACCCTTTTAAAACCTGGCAATGCATTTAAAATGGTAGCATCCGGCACACAGAAGGCTATTCTGAAATATCCCGGCCCCATGAATCCACTCCCCGGCACAGCCAGAATCAGTTCCTCCTGAAGCGCTCTGATAAATTTGACATCATCTTCTATGGGGCTTTCGGGAAAAAGATAAAAGGTTCCGGATGGTTTTATAAATTTATACCCGCAATCGAATAGTCCGTCGCACAAAAGCTTTCTTTTTTTAGCGTAAATCGATACATCGACACTCATACCCTGCATTGATGCCACGACACGCTGCATAAGAGCAGGAGCATTAACAAAACCAAGAATTCTGTTTGAAAGCGCCATTCCACCAAAAAGTTCATTTTTATAGACAGCGGCGGGATTTATTGCCGCAAAACCGATACGCTCACCCGGAATCGAAATATCTTTTGAATACGAAGTTGCAATTATACTTTCGCTGTAACATGTAAAAATGCTCGGTATTTTAATTCCATCATAAGCAATTTTGCGATATGGCTCATCAGACAAAAGATAAATTATTTTACCGTATTTTTTGCTCTTTTCGGTTAAAAGCTTGCCGAGTTCAACTAAGCTATCCTCAGAATAAACCTGTCCTGTCGGGTTATTCGGAGAATTTATTAAAACAGCTTTTGTCTTTTCGGTAATAGCCGATGAGATAGTGTTAATGTCTATAGAGAAATCTTTTTTTGTCGGCACAGCCTTTAAAACTCCTCCATGATTTGAGGCATAAAATCCATATTCCACAAAATAAGGGGCAGGGGTAATAACCTCATCACCCAGATCAAGGATTGTTTTCAAAATAACATTTAGTGCCCCGGCAGCGCCACAGGTCATTACAATATTGTTATCCGCCACAGCAACGCCCTGTTCTATAGATAGATAATCAGCAACAGCCTTGCAGACATAGGGATAACCGGTATTTGGCATATAGCCATGATCCCTATGGCCTAAAGAATTAACCGTATCTGCAAGTATTTTTCTGAAATCCTCAGGCGGCTCAACATTTGGATTGCCAAGGCTGAAATCAAAAACATTTTCTTCCCCATGTTCTGCCTTAAGCCGGGTTCCTTCTTCAAACATCTTTCTGATCCAGGATGATTTTGCAATTATATTTTCAATATTTTTAGCTATAGACATGATAAAAATTCCTTAAAAGATATACAATTCCTGATTATTTTCAAAGCAATAAGTACGAAAGCTTTGCTAACAATCAAAAACGATTTCTTCAAAGCTTTCGAATACTATATAAAATTATTATTACAATATAACCTTGTATTATTGCAATAACTAAACGTAAGACTTTTGAATAGTATCAAATTGATTTATTTGCAAAAAGCAAAAAACCACTTTTAAACTCTGCATGAAAGGGCTTTACATCCACAACCCGCCAGAAAGAATCCAAACCGTTACCCCCCCATCCACACTTAGCCTGCCGATGTATTTTTTTTCAATTCCATGATAATTGGTCTGAAATCTGTTTCGTTTGATAGCTCATAAATTCTAAAGGTTGTCGGGGTACAGGAGAAAAATATCAGGCCACTTCAGGGTAACCGCATTTGGAATTAATATGCCATTTAATAATTTTGTGAAACACCTAAACCGTCATGCCGGACTTGATTCGGTATCCAGAACCCAATGGAATTACTGGTTTCCGGCCTTCCAGACTGTGTCATAATTCAGTATACAATTTGTTCTTTAACAATAAAATAATAGAAAAAGCCAAAAAGATATTTACATTGTCATATCAATATGATATAGC
>JAHIFE010000148.1 GCA_018901125.1 Pseudomonadota bacterium
GCAGCTCCTTTTTTTAGTGAATTTAATTGATTGGCAAAATCAAATATACTAAAACTGGAGCTGCTTTTCAAGATATTTATTAATTATATCAAATAATTATTTCGTATTTCATGCAATTATTTTACTGCGAAACTTTAGTAAATTATATTAAATGATTAATAAAATGGATTGTTCCATAAGCTGTTAAAATGGTAATCATAACAAAACCTGTGATTATAACGATCCACGGCGTGGCACTACAGCAGCGGAAAAAAAAACTCATTAGCTTATTCCTCTTTTTTCTTGGCGGGAAAGTGCTTTCCCGCTTCCATTCCATAATATATTTAATGAATAAAAAAACTATTTCTCTGAAAACATGGTGTTTCAAAATTCATGAGGGTATTATATTATTGCGTTTATGCTGAAATTTGCTGCCATACTATCGCTTTTCCTGGTCTTGGATATATTATATACTATTAGCGTTTGCCATAAATATGTTCCGTTTGAGATGTCGTCATCCATTCTGATCTGAAAAAACTTGTATTATTGCTGCAACCCAAACATTATTCTGGCAAACGCTATATAGTATAATATAAACTATTATTTATATATATTCTATATAGTTCCGCACCTAATTACCTAATTTTGTTGTTGTAAATCTTGTTTTACCATTGACAGAATAATTCCTGATAATTTGTCATATTCTACGAATACATTATCACCAGCCTTGAAGTCCTTGAGTTTAACATCTAAACTGGCTTTTAGAGATATTGCCATACCGGTATTGTCTGCTATTGCGACCTTACCGGTGTCGGGACTAATATCGGTAATTATCCCTGCCACTTTTATTAAACTGGTATCATTTGATTCCTTGGAAAACACTGTTTCGGTAAAAGCAAACATCAGTAAGCAAACAAAAAACATTGATAACAATCTTTTAAGTAACGATTTTTTCATTTCATTAATCTCCTTAATTGTTGTTTGGTTACGTTTTGTTTTTTCTTTTGGTCAGATATTATTAGAATGCGACACCCTCACTTTTTATTAAGAGTAGTAATTTTGTTTATAGAAAACTTCATATAGCCTGACTTAAGACTATGCTTCACAAAGCAACTGTTTAAGTTCGGAAATAGCGAAAGGCTTTTTTAGAAAACACGCCTGATGCATTGTGTGTTCCTCTTGAAGGGGAGTTTGAAATTTGCTCCATTCACCGCTCATGTATATGGTTTTTACATCGGGATTATGTTTTCTTATAGCTCTAACCATTTCAATGCCATTTTTTCCGGGCATCTGGATATCAGTGAGAACAATATCGGGTTTAAAATCGAGAGATACCATATATCCTTCCTCGCCATTTATGGCTGTCTTGATATTATAAATATCTCCGTTATCGAACATGCTATCCAATACAATTTTAGCAAGAGTGGCTATTATTTCATCATCATCGACTATCAGCACTTTCATTCTATCCATTTTTATAAACTCCCTTATTCTGATTCTGCTTTTTGCTTTTTGAACAAATTATCTTTTCATTTTCAAGGCATTTAACATCGACAGCTACGCGAAAAACAACTTTATGCAGCGAATGGCATCAATTTTTTATTATGCTAAGCAAGGTGTGGGCCAAATGTGAAATATTATTGTAACATCCTGAAAAATATATAGATATAATATTACGCAATAAAATTATATGAATTTAACTGAAGGGTATTTCATGCAAGTAGATTGGTTAAAGATGTAGGTTCTTGTCTAATTATTTGATAAAATATAAATATTATGCGGAGGGGAATTCATACACTTTGTTTTGGTCTCTTAAAATCAGCTGAGTTTATATCATGCTTTTTCAGAAGATCATAAAAATCTGCCCGGTATTTACCAGCCAGATCAGCTGCTTTGCTTATATTCCCTCCCGTTATTGAAAGGGTGTTTAATATATATTTCTTTTCGAAATCGTTTTTTGCCTCTTTTAGTGATTTTATATCGTTTTCTTTATTTTTTTGGGTTTGGAGGATCATGTCCTCACCGATTGTATCCCGTGTGGTCATTGCTACCGCATATTCTATGGTATTTTCAAGTTCTCTCACGTTACCTGGCCAATCGCGGGATAAAAGTCCTTGCATAGCAGAGGAGGTTATCTCTTTTATATCTTTTTTCATTTCCACGGTAAATCTTTTTAAAAAGTGATTTACCAGAAGCGGAATATCCTCTTTTCTCTCTCTTAATGGTGGCAGATGTATGGGAATAACATGGAGTCGATAGAAAAGGTCGTTGCGAAAGTGTCCTTTCTTTACTTCCAGTGCAAGGTCCTTATTGGAAGCAGCTATTATTCTGACGTCCGCCTTAACAGGATTTTCCGATCCAAGAGGATAAAACTCTTTTTCCTGAAGCACTCTAAGCAGTTTCGCCTGCATTGGTAACGGCGTTTCAGTGATTTCATCTAATAGCATAGAACCGCCATGAGCTTGCGCAAAGAGTCCTTTTTTATTAGAAATAGCCCCGGTAAAAGCTCCTTTTTTGAAACCAAACAGTTCGCTTTCCAGCAGATTTTCAGGGATGGCCGCGCAATTTATAGCTAAAAAAGGGTTGTCTTTTCTCAAACTTGCAAGGTGCAGGGCCTTTGCTATCAATTCCTTACCTGTACCACTTTCACCTTGTATGCATACATTGGAGTCAGTTTCTGCTGCCATGGCCACTTGCTCCAAAACGTCTTTCATTTTTCTGCTCTTGCAAATTATATTCTTGAATTCATAGCGTTCTCCGACTAAGCCTTTTAATCTTCTCACCTCTCTTGTGAGCCTTGTCCTTTCAATGCCGTTTTTTATCTGTAATAAAAGTTGGCGATGGTCAAAAGGTTTTGTTAAATAGCTGTATGCTCCCTTTTGCATGGCATCTACAGTGCTTTCTATGGTTCCGTAGGCAGTGAGGATAATTACCGGCATTTCTGGCCGGATATCGTGTAAGGTTTCCATGAGTTCAATGCCGTCTTTTCGTGCAAGCTTAAGATCAACTAAAGCCAGATCAAATTCTTCTTCTCTGGTTACTTCTATTGCCTTCTGGACATCGGCAAGTGCAGTTGATATATAACCTTCGGTCTCGAGCCTCATCCGTAATACCTTTAGAATATTTAAGTCATCATCAACAATCAGTATATTATCCATCTTTGCCTCATTTAAGATTAACACTTCTCTTTTTTATCTGGATGTTTAAATCGATCTCTTTTAATTTTTCTATCTGTTGTTGCAGTTCTTCCGCTTTTTTATCCTTTATCTGGTTATTCTTTTGCAGTTCATCTATTTTTTTATCCTTTATCTGGTTATCGCTTTTTAATAAATTAATTTTTTCTATTAACCGAATTGCTTCCGCTTGCTGTTTTATAACCCCATTCAAGAGCGATGCCCATATTTGGGCATCATTTCTTAGATTGCTGCCAGGGAATTCTTCTATTAGTTTTTTAAAATATTTTAAGGAATTTTTATAATCTTTATCCGGATTATCGGGGTGGGCTAATATTAAACCCATGTGAAAAAGAGCATAATCTCCTATTTGGGGGCATTCTTTCAATATTTGCTGATCTTTTTCCAGAGCAAGATTATAGTCGCCCTGGGTCATGAGATCCTGTGTTTCCATCAGCTTATGTTTTGCATTAAGAGCACATCCTGAAAAAACTGAAATATCAAAAACAATTATTATACAGGTAAGGTAAAAGAAAAAGTGCTCCCTTTTCCCGGTTTGCTTTCGGCCCATATTTGACCTCCATGAACAGTTATGATGTGCTTTGCAATAGAAAGCCCCAGCCCAGTTCCTCTTTCAGCCGCTCTTCCACCTTCTATTCGTTTGAATTTTTCAAAAACGCGTTCGAGTTCCTTTTCTGGAATTCCATAACCGGTATCCATAACAGAGATCTCGATCGTCCCTTTTTCATTTGTTGATGCAGAGATGGTTATCGTTCCTCTTTCCGGTGTAAATTTGAGGGCATTTCCTAATAACTCTTCAACTACCTGAATAATCCTCTCTTGGTCAATATTTGCAGGAGGCAGCTCATTAATTAGGCTCATCTTAAATTCAATCCCCCTTTTTTGTGCAAGAGGTGATAATTTTAAGACGTTCTTTCTAATGATAGGAATGATCTCAGTGACCTCGAAATGATAATCCATCATCTTTGCTTCCATACGGGAAAGATCGAGTATTCGATTAACCTCATCAATCAACCTCCTGCATTCTTCTTTTATAATCAAAAAGAGCTCATGTTGTTTCTCAGGCATATCTGTAAAGAATCCGTCAAGCAACATGCCAGATGCTTCCTGTATAGCAGTAAGAGGGGTACGCAATTTATGGGATATATGACTGATGAAGTCAATTTTCAAATCGTCCAGCTCTTTAAGGCGTTCACACATGTCGTTAAATGCTGTAGTAAGTTCTCCGATTTCTGGAGGAGAAATAATTGCTAATGGCGTTGGATATCTACCTTTTGCTACTTCCTTGGTTTTTTCCTTTAAAAGAAGAATGGGGCGATTTATGCTTCTTGTATTGATAACGGATATAAAAATAATCATTACTACAGCTAAGACCACAGTTGCAGTGGTCACTTTTATAACCTCAATGCTTATTTTACTGGCTTCCCGGGTCTTTTTCCACCTGTCTCGTTCAACTATCTTGACAAGTTGTTTCAGATTTTGATCTATCGCAGCTATAAGGTTCTCTTTCTTTTTTTTATAAATTTTGTAGCTTTCTTCATTTGAATCTATGTTGAGCAAAGATGTTTTCGCTTCTTTCCTGAATAAAGATAGATACAAACTATATGCATTTTTGGCATCATTTACCAATTGTCTTTTATAAGATGTATCGGCTATTACTTTCAGTTTTTCTATAGCGTTGGGGAAATAATTTTCTGATTTCCAAAAATGCATATAAAAATCCTGATCCTTTAAAACGAAAAATTTTTCTTCAAATTCCAATTGGGTAAGGATATAATCTTTGAGTTCTGAGGTAATACTTGTTGTGGCGTCGTCAACTAATATAATATAATTTATTATTTGATTAACTTGGTTGAGTCTTAAAAAGGCATAGACTCCCAGGCAAATTATTAATAGTATAATTGCAAGATAACTGATTATGAGCCTCGTAAAAATTGTAAGCTTCATATTCTTCATCAGTAAGTATTCCCAAGATAAATTAATTGTGATTGCTGTGCGGAAAAACTTGATTTTCAAACTATTAACATTGGAGAGCTATTCGCTCATGATTTCCACGCAACCAAAATGTGTGGCCAGTCTTGGATTTCCATAAAAAATTATTTTTATATTATTCTGGGCAGCACTGCAAGTTTAATTATATTCCCAAAATCAGCACAGACGATGAGAAGCACTTCGGACAAGCGGTTATATCAGAAGCTATTAGGCAGTATCATTAAATAAATGGCATTTAATCTCCGTCTGGACGTATTTCTCCCATGAATTGCAAAAATGTTGTATTTTTTTGTTTCTCTTTATCCGGCAGCAAACCGCATGCTTTCCAATCGTATCTGTGAAAATAGCGGTAGAAAATGTCTCATGACTTTTAGTCCTATATATCGCCTCCATGCAAAACAACCTTTCCCGCCGTTTCGTATAGTTTCCATCGCAACGTTTGTACCTGATGGCTATGCCAGTTGTTCAGAGTCTTAGGTGCGATTGGTATCTATTGCTGTGAATTTTTCTCTTTCCTCAACTTCATTAAATATCTTTCCCTGAATGGGGCGATGAATCACTACCAGTCGAAAAGCCTCCCGGGTCCTGTTCATACAGTGCACCGTTTCGGCAATAAAACCATTTTGGTAAACCCGCCAATCACTAGTGATAGGACTTTTGATTTGCCTGACCACCGTCTTATCAAGATCTGCTCCTATCGCAAAATCAATCCCATAGCATGGCACCGATTGATTATCTCAGCTTGATAAGAAGTGCTGTCTGTCCTGAAAGCTTTAATGTGGTTGCCATTGGGTGAAGTTGCCTTCACGAAATTCATCGCCTAAAACAAGTCCGTTTTACGTCAAATGACCACTATGGGCATGTAGACGGAAATATGTGTTCACTCGCACGGTATCCGGCACCACTGCCGGGTGCCGGTAAATTCTTATCTATTGCTCCCAACAAACCCAGACCAACCAAAAATTCCCCCAAAAGCGCCAGACCGGCGCATGCGAAGTGATCATATCTTATGTCATTTCAAGCTTGAATGGTAACGCAGTTTATTTTATAAAAGCACTTACCTCGTTGGTTTAAAATGAATGTCATTTTGCTAAACATATCTACTTGAATCAACAATGTTTTTCAATATTTATTTCATGGAAAATACCGCTAATAGCGGATCTTGGAATGTCTTTTAATGAATTACAGATTACGATTGTCATCGTAATATACAGCAAGTGTTTAAAATAATATACTTATATTTTTTTTATTCAATGGAATATAGTCATAAATAATAAACTAAACATCATATGACAAGGAAGTAATTATATAGTGTTGAATAATGTGCTATAAGCCAAGGTATGAGCTGTTAATGGAAACTATAGGAATCATAACCTGCCCCTTGTTTGTTGCGACAAATCCGTTTGTATGAAAACTGCAATCCCAAAAGAAAGTTGTTTCCACGAAGTCTAATATCGTATCCGCTTGTATTGCTTTTAGTCTTAATTGACTTTTTGGAGGATTCATCGGAGATTAAAAGGAATATTGGATTTCAACAAACCATTTTTTACAAAGGTGGGAAAGGGTTTTTCTTATCCCTCCAGGAGAAGTAAATTCAAATGGTTCCACAATCACCACAGGGGGACTTATACGGCATCGGCCTGATGTTGTATTTTCAGCGAATCGATCAAAATTATTCAACATAAAGGTATTGTCCGGATAGTATTGTGCTCTTTGCTCTCAGCTTGTTGATATCCAGAAGCCTGTCGAGGGACATATTATGTTTTTGTGCGATTTTATAAAGATTATCTCCGCTTCTAACACGGTATTTTTTTATAAGATTATTGTTTTGCTTATAATTATCTGATTTTGGCACAGATAAGATTTGGCCTATACAGATATTTAAAGATTTTAAATTGTTAAGCTCCTGTAAGTTTTTTATTGTTGTTTTATTGCGCTTAGCTATAATCCCGAGAGATTCTCCACTTTTAACAACATGTTCTATAATAGTCTGTTTAGTATCGTTACGGCCGTTTTGTTGAGTTGTCTCTGCCAGTGTAGCTGTTGATAATGATGCGCCACGATAAGGAATCTTAAGCTTAGTTCCTGTAAGAAGAATCGGTTTTCGCATCCTGTTGTCACGCATTAATTCTTTAACGCTTGTGCCATAACGTCTTGCAATAATAGAAAGTGTATCCCCTCTTTTTACTTTATAATAAGCAATGGAATAATTCTCTGGGGATACAGATGCGGTGGGAATTGCATCTATTTTTGCAAGCAATTCTTTGCCTTTATCGGGCGGTACTTTGAAAAGATACTTAGAAGGGGGCAAAATGCAATATCTAAGCTCGGGATTAAGACGTTTTAAAAGTGTTTCATCAACGTCTATCTCTTTGGCAATATTATTGATATGAACCTGCTTTGTTATTTCTATGCTTTCAGATTCTATCGGGCATTCTATATCGGTTACATCAATGCCGTATTTGTCGTGGTTAGCAAGGATATGAAGAGTTGCTAAAAATCTCGGAACATATCTTGCTGTTTCTCTTGGAAGCTTTTCATACAGATCCCAGAAATTATCAAGATAGTTTACATTTTGATCTCTTATTAATCTTAAAACCCTTCCCTCTCCGCAGTTGTATGCTGCAAGCACTGTTGTCCAGTCGCCGAACATTCCATGCAGTTCTTTAAGATAAGCTATAGCCGCTTCAGTCGATTTTATAGGGTCAAGTCTTTCGTCAACAAATATATCCCTTTTTAAACCAAATTTGTAACCAGTTGACGGGATAAATTGCCAAAGGCCAAGAGCTCTGGCGGAAGAAAGAGCGTTTACCTTGAAACCGCTTTCAATTAATGGCAACCATGACAGTTCAACAGGAATACCGGCTTTTTCAAGCTCTTTAACTATTTTTGCACGATATCTTCCGGAACGTTTTAATGATTCTATAAAAAATAATTTTTCACGACCGGTAGTAAAAAGATTGATTTCAGCCTGAATATGGCTGTTCATTACCATAGGAATAGCTTTATGGTTTCCGCTAACAGCAAAGTTCCTTGAGGCGTAGATTTCCAGTATTCTTTTTGAAATAGTAAACCGGATATCTTCTTTTTGTTGAGTAAGATTTGTATCATTTTCATCAATATCTAATGATAAAATCGTGGAATAAGCATGATCCAGCGCTTCAATTGCATTTTCCAGTTCACCATTTTGCCATAATTCCTGAGACATCTGACAGTAATCAATAGCTTCGTCCATTACAGCCTGAGCATTTTTTTTACGGTTGGTTTTTTTCTTTGGAGATGCCGCTGTATTTTCAATATATTTATTGTCAGGATCAGGATCTATAAGCGTTATGTCATCAGAAAGTGGAGAAGGACATGTTTTTGTGGTGTTTCCTTTTTTAGAAATATTAGCCAAATCAGATTTGATTTCGTTTATATCGTCAGGATTTTGAGAATTGTTAGTTGAATAAATCGAAGGATTAAAATTGCTGCCAGAATATTCATTGCTGGGAGCATCTTTTTTTATAGTATGTAAATTTTTATCTTGCGAAATTTGGGTATTGTCGTTATGAGCACAACCGGCTATTGAAAATACCAATAAAATTGTAAAAATTGTAAAGGTCATTTTTTTCAAAACATTTATCCTTAAATTAATAGTTAGCTAAGTCTCAGCTGAATGATAAATTGTGATCTTTGCATAAGTACCCTATTGCCCGAATAGTAATATAGCTTCACTACATATTGTATAGCTATTATAGGCTCGATTTTAGCATAAAGTTACATGGCTTAAAATGTAAGTACTAACCTTGAAATACTCAATGTATTTCTTTGGTTGAGATCGTCACTTTCCTTATGTTTGGCCAATATTGTGCGTTATTCAAAGCTCGCAATATATATTTAAGATAGTTACAGAAAATATATTTTACGTTGGAATAGATAACATTTATGGTAGGTTTAATATAATCATCCGATTTATTATGTAAACATCTCAGGAAATTTATTATCTATTTTGCTTAAGGATTTTAGTATTTATTTTAAATCCGTTCATACAATGCAAATAAAAACTATTTTTTTGATGGATTAGTCAAGCAAATAAGTATTTACTTGTCAAGGATAATCCTTGTAACATTATATTTTCAATGAAATGTCTTGCTGATAAGTTAAATATTATAGTTAATGATTAATAGCAGTTGGACCGTTATTTGACGCCTAATCTACAATTATGAATATTTTTTAAAAAAACAGTTGATCTTTTATTTATAAAAGATTAGAAGAAAGACTTGTCGTTATTTTAACGGTCACTATTTATACAAATTACATTACTAAAAAAATAAAGTTATTAGAAAGTTACTATAAGACGGGTAGAAAAATATTAATAATACAAGGCTATAGTGATTCTGTAAAATCATTACCTCGATTATAGAAGCCTTAGAAAAACATTTAATTAAAATCCAATCAAGATGTGAATTTTAATTAAATAAATTATTTTGTAATTCAAGATTAGCGCTTACACTTTATACCGAGGTACGTCGTGCTAAATATGAGTATGACGAAGGAGTGTTATCAAGCTTTAGTGCTAATCAGGTAAAATTGTGTGTAATGTGGATTTTTCTAAGATACGATTAAGGGGATACAATAAGTAGCTGTGCAGAGCACTTTTTTTGTGGAGCTAATATATAGATATAACAAATAGATTGACGAGCCAGAGTAGCTCAGTAGGTAGAGCGCCTCACTTGTAATGAGGATGTCGCGGGTTCAATTCCTGTCTCTGGCTCCAGATGTCATAAAGGTGGGGTTCCCGAGTGGTCAAAGGGAACAGACTGTAAATCTGTCGGCGAAGCCTTCGGAGGTTCAAATCCTCCCCCCACCACCAACCTTGAAAGTTAGTCGGATGTAGGAGATTCTGCGGATATTTTAGGATCGTATTGGAACTACATGGCTTTCTTCTGGATTGTTGCTCTAAATTCGGCGAAAATCCTAAATAATTTAGGAAGATTATTGTTTTCGCAGAAGGTAATGCGGGTATTAGCGGGAGTAGCTCAGTTGGTAGAGCTTCAGCCTTCCAAGCTGAATGTCGCGAGTTCGAGCCTCGTCTCCCGCTCCATGTTTAGGATTTTTGACCTGCATTAAGAGCTATCAGAATAACGCAGTTGAAATGCCCACGTAGCTCAGTAGGTAGAGCACTTCCTTGGTAAGGAAGGGGTTCACCGGTTCGATTCCGGTCGTGGGCTCCAAAATCAGAAATATTTGCTTATAAGGAAATTAATGATAGTTTTAGCTGAATAGGGTTTGATATCTGTAGCTATAACATATTGAATATAGAAATTTAAATACCAAAATATGGGAGGGTATTAAATATGGCTAAGAAGAAGTTTGAGAGGAAGAAGCCGCATGTTAATGTTGGGACTATAGGACATATAGATCATGGTAAGACAACACTTACAGCGGCGATAACAAAGCATTGCGGGTTGAGGGGTTTAGCGGAGTATGTTCCGTTTGATCAGATAGATAAGGCTCCGGAAGAGAAGGAAAGGGGCATAACGATAGCC
>JAHIFE010000149.1 GCA_018901125.1 Pseudomonadota bacterium
GGTATGGATTCAGAAGATGCACTTGCTAAAGCAGTTGGCACAACAATAGCTCCTGAAGTATACACCATCGGTGATTGTGCAGGCGTACGCAAACTGTATGAAGCCATTCATGACGGCTATAAAATGGGTGTCAAGATTTAAGGATAAAACTGCTTAAGGAAGCTGTTTTTGATCCTGTGGTTTATTTTTTTAGGAAGGCGTTTGCTTTCCGGTGGCTTAAACAGCTTCTTATAGTCAATTGTGATTAATAATATCTCCTTTCCGATAACCAGTAAATAAAGATCGGGAAGGAGAGTTCTATTTTATAATGAGGAGGATTGAAATGAGCCTTAAAAATGTATTCAGTCCAATAAATATAGCTGGTGTTGAGATACCCAACAGGGTTCGCATGTCGCCGATGGCGCTTGGTTATGCGGAAGACGGGCGGTCAACAAAACGTTTCGCCCAGTTTTTTGAAGAAAGAGCCCAGGGCGGTGTCGGCCTTATAGATTGGGCATTATGGCCTTATAGGACTGAACATGGTTATTTCCCATGGACCTATGATGATAAATTTATCCCAGGCCTTGCGATGGTAGTTGATGCGGTTCACAAACACGGCACAAAAATAGTTGGACAGTTCGGAACAGGTTATGGCTGGGCTTTTGGAGACGGCCCCGTAGAAATCATAGGTCCTTCAGGAGTAAATCTTCTCGGCAGGCCCAGTACACCATTTAGGGTTGGTACCCCGACAAACGCAAAAAGACTTCTGGAAAGGCCCTTGTCCATAAAAGAAATTGAGATAATTATTAAAACTTATGGGCAATGTGCAAAGAGACTGAGAACGGCCGGTTTTGACGGTGTCGAGCTTATGCTTGGCGCAGGTTATACGCTTGCCCGTTTTATTTCCACTGAAACAAACAAGAGAACCGATGAATATGGCGGTGATCTTGACGGCAGAATGAGAATCATTCGTGAAATTATTGAAAGTATAAAAAATGAAGCAGGCAGTGATTTCCCGATCTTTTCAAAAATTTCAGGAGCCCAGTTTACAAAAAACGGCTATACATTAGAAGAATGTGCAACCGAGATCGTTCCCAGGCTTGTAACAATGGGCATTTGCGCAGTAGATGTTGTTGTCGGCTGGCATGAAGCTCCGGTTGGAATGCTCAGCAATTCGGTAAAACCAGGGCAGTATTTGTATCTTGGCGAAACAGTAAAGAAGAATGTTAAGATTCCTGTAATCTGCGGAGACAGAACAAATGATTTAAGAGATGCCGAAAAAGCAATAAGCGAAGGCAAAATAGATATTATGACTCTTGGCCGTCAGTTGCTATCCGATCCTGAAACATGCAATAAAGCAAAAGAAGGCCGTTTTGAAGATATCCGTCCGTGTATGTGCTGCGCATGGTGCCTTGAAACTGTTGATACTCCCTGCATTTGCAGTGTAAATCCCAGACTCGGTATCGAATATATTTGCAGTGCAGAACCGCCCAAAGCCCAAAAGGCTAAAAAGATTCTTATAGTCGGAGGCGGACCTGGTGGCATGGAAGCTGCTCTTGTTGCCAAGCAAAGAGGCCATGATGTCACTTTGATGGAAAAACAGGATAAAGTCGGCGGTATGCTTGCAGCAGCAGCTATTGCACCTCATAAAGAAGATACACAGTATCTTGTTGATTATTACCGGACACAAATTGCAAAAAGCGGCATAGAACTTATAACAGGCAAAACAGCCACTTTAAGTGACGTATTCCAGATTAATCCGGATGAGGTCATTGTCGCAACCGGCACAAAACCTTTTATACCTAAAGTTCCGGGCATGGCAAAATCGAACGTAATGCTTGGCGTAGATGTGCTTATGGGTAAAAGAGAAGTCGGAGATATGACGGTTATAATCGGCGGCGGTATGGTAGGATGTGAAGTTGCAGAATTTCTTCTTCAAAAAGGCAAGAAAGTGATTATCCTTGAAATGCTGCCTCGTGTCGCTAATGATGTCCCGCGCGCATTGAGATTCGATTTGATGATGCGATTGAAAAAAGCAAAGGTTCAAATGGAAACCGATCTCATGGTTACCCGAATTACTGAATATGGAGTGTGGGGAGAACGGAAAACTTTTCAATATGGACCGAATGAAGCATTTTTTGAAGGCGACACAATAGTAGTTGCTGCAGGGTACAAATCTGAAAAAACCCTTGCAAAAGAGCTTGAAGGAAAGGTGTCTGTACATAGAATAGGTGACTCCAATAATCCTGGAAGAGTAAAAGATGCAATAATGGACGGTTTTATGTTAGGCCGTAAGATATAGCTAAAAGACAAATAGTTGGGCTCATAAACCGCAACAGCAAAAGCTGATCCTGCAAGTTTGCTTGCAGGATCAGCTAACGAATCTAAAACAATCAAAAGTCAGGGCCTTTTAACAACGTTTGATTTTTCTCAAATCCAAGAAAATTTATAAGAATTTATCAAAATTCTTATAAACACTGAAACAGAAAAATTAATCGGATAAAATACTGTATTATATAAAGGTCTCAAGTCGTTACGGTAGAAGATTTCTCGCTGTTTGCAGCAGGGAGCTTCAATTGTCATCCGCTAATACCGAAAAATTTTATTTTAAAATAAAGTATTGCTTGATTTTTCTTAAAAGTCCTGCTTTGAGCAAGATTGAATAACAGATTTTTCTTTTTGATTTTAAAGCGAGACCATAAATAAACGCTAAATTTTGCTCAAGCTCAATCAGAGCAATAATTTTATCCGCAGGAATACTTGTTGTATTTCAAGATTAGCACTAATCGGTCAAAAGGTCTCAAAGAGATTTTTATTGAGGAGGTAATGTTAATATGTCCCATAAACATAATTTAATCGTTTGCCAGGGTACAGGTTGTATATCGGGAGGATCTGAAGTAATTCTTTCTTCATTGCAGGAAGAAGTTGAAAGACATAATTTAGGAGATACCGTTTTAGTTAAACAGACCGGCTGCCATGGTTTTTGCCAAAGAGGCCCTCTTGTAGTTATTGAACCTGAGGGGACTTTTTACTCTCATGTAACCACTGAAGATACTGCTGAAATTGTGCAATCACTTACTGACGGCGGGAAACCTGTTGAACGCCTCTTTTACCGTGATCCTGTTACCGATCAAATGTTGCCCCATTATAAGGATATTCCTTTTTACAACAAACAACAACGAACACTTCTTAAAGACTGCGGTCACATAGACCCGGAAAATATCGATGATTATATTGCCGCAGGTGGTTACGAGGCGCTGAAAAAAGTACTTTCCGGCATGACACCTGAGCAGGTTATCGATGAAGTTAAACGCTCCGGCCTTCGGGGCTTAGGCGGCGCAGGCTTTCCGGCAGGTCGTAAATGGGAAGCATGCTACAAAGCTGAAGGTGATGTTAAATATGTCATTTGTAATGCAGACGAAGGCGATCCCGGTGCATTCCAGGACCGTTCGGTTATTGAAGGAACTCCGCACTCACTTCTTGAGGGAATGGTGATTGCCGGATATGCGATTGGCGCCAAAGTTGGTTATATCTATGTGCGCGCTGAATATCCTCTTGCTGTAAAACGTTTGAGAACTGCTATTTCAAAGGCAAAGAAAAACAAATATCTCGGCAAAAAAATAATGGGAACAGATTTTACTTTTAATATTGAAGTTTTTCAGGGAGCCGGTGCTTTTGTATGCGGAGAATCAACAGCTTTGGTGCTTTCTATAGAAGGAAAACGCGGAATGCCTAAAGCATCCCCCCGTCCCCGTACCACTGAAGTTGGCCTATGGGACAAACCTACTTTGCTGAACAATGTTAAAACACTGGCTTATATTCCCCAGATAATTCATAACGGAGCCGATTGGTTTGCAAGTATGGGGACTGAAAGGAGTAAGGGAACAGTAATTCTTGCCCTTACAGGCAAAGTGGTAAACAACGGCTTGATTGAAGTACCAATGGGAATTACGTTAAGAGAAATCATATTCGGAATTGGAGGAGGAATCCCAGACGGTAAGGCCTTTAAAGCGGTTCAGACCGGTGGCCCTTCAGGCGGTTGTCTACCCGAACATCTTCTTGATCTTCCGGTTGATTTTGACTCGCTTAATGAAGCCGGATCAATAATGGGTTCCGGCGGTATAGTAGTTATGGATGAAGAGACATGTATGGTTGATGTGGCAAGATATTTTCTTGATTTCACACAAAGAGAATCATGCGGGCAGTGTATACCATGCAGACTCGGAACAAAACAGATGTTTGACATATTAGATGATATAACCAAAGGCAAAGGGCAGCCTGAAGATATAGACATGCTTCTGGAAATTGGTGAAGCGGTTGCAAAGACATCTCTTTGTGCTTTAGGTAAAACCGCTCCAAACCCGGTACTTACCACACTTCGTTTTTTCAGACATGAGTATGAAGCTCATATCAACGAAAAACGCTGCCCCTCCGGTGTTTGCCATATGCCTGAATCATGATTTGATTTTGATATAATACTGTAATTAAAAAAGCGCTTCCGATTGTTAAGAATCCGAAGCGCTTTTTTAATTATAAAACGTGTTTTTAAATACTTGTTGGTAATATGTTCGGTTAATGGCTATTTTTCCTCCTTAGCAATAGGTCAAGCATTTTCAAGAAACCAATGGATTTTTTTACGAATATCATGATAACTGATATTAGAATCACCGACCCGGTAGGATTTATTAAAGAGGTCCTGCTATGATGACTGATACAGAAATAAGATTAAAAGGAATTCAAGTGCTTACAGCTTATATGAAATAAGCCGCATAGATAGGTTTCTGCACCGCAGCCGTTATTTTACCGATTCGGGTATTATCGGCAGCAAGGCATTTGTGTCTGGCTTATACCGGCAATTTAAAAGTTATTTCCAATCGGTTAATGAAAAAATACCTAAGAGCATCGCCGGGCTTGATGGTATTTATACTCTCAAGCGACTTACTGATAATATTTTTTGAATTCGGAGTTTTGTTGTGTTGTGCTAAACCAGGATTCATACACAGGTGACTTTCACCCCATAAGTTCACGCCCATGCCGGGCGTACACCACCGCTTGCAGTTGATGAACGACTGAAGCGGAATGTTCGCTTTTGACAATAGCTACTTTTTAAAAAGTTCAGAATGTGATCCGGTTCTTTCAAGAAATAAATCTTCTGATGTGATTCGGTAGATTAGAAGCCAGTCAGGTTCAATGTGACAATCTCTGTGATTTTTCCAGTTTCCAGATAAAGGATGGTCATAATAACCTGACTCCAAAGACTTCCCAGACGATAGTTTTTCGATTACGATTCTCAACTTTGAAAGATCTTTGTTTTGTTTCTTGAGTCTTTTATAATCTTTCTTAAATTGAGTTGTATAATTTACGTTCAACTATCAAGCTCATCGAACAATTCGTCAACAGAATCAACTTTATGAAGATTATTTCCGTTTTCAGAGTCCCTGAGCGTTTTAGCTGTGACCTCATTAGGGATCTTAATCTCAAAAGGGATTCCCCTTTGAAGTGTTATCTGTGAAAGGTACATTGAAATAGCCTCTGACATTGAAATATTTAATTTATTTAATATAATCTGTGCGTTGCGTTTTACGGTAGGATCAACGCGGGTTTGAATAGTTGCTGTTTTTCCCATAACTTACTCCTAATCATACGTTTTGTATTGACAAATGCCTTACATTAAAAATACAACAAAACTGAAAAAAATCAAGAAGATTTTTATTAATCAGAGCCACTTTCAAAACGTTTCAGTTTGGTCAAGGTCAAGTGAAAATTTTAACCGCAGGAATACATGGAGTATTTCGAGGATTAAAATTTTTGCCCAACGCAGAGATCGGCTAAAATGGGACGTTTTGAAACTGGCTCATCAAAATATCAATTTTTTGAACCGAACCATTCGCACCTTTAGGGAGGCGTTACTTGCTTTCCATCATTAATAAACATTTTTTAAAGAATCCGGGAGCATTTCTTTGTAAGTGAAACGCAGAAGCAGAAGAGGATGAGCTCCTGAATATTGAAGAATTCCGATTGTAATATCTACTCCTTTTTATCATAATGAAAAAAAATTCTTAATATGGATATCGGACAGTAAAAAATAAAATATGAAACCGAAACCCGGTACTTATGCCCTAGTTCTGCTAAGTGAAAAGAGAACGTATACGCAAATCGGGCGTTGGGGCCGATTAAATATTCGCCCGGGCTATTATATCTATGTGGGCAGTGCATTTGGTCCTGGCGGTGTTTTAGCACGCGTATCAAGACATTGTCGCAAGGCTAAATCGAAACATTGGCATATTGACTATCTTCGGGAGTTCGCAATCATTGCTTCAGTATGGTATAGCCACTCTCCGATTCGTCTTGAACACCACTGGGCGGCGGCACTGGCAAAACTGGATGAAACTGAGCCCGTCAAAGGATTTGGTTGCAGTGATTGCAAGTGTGAATCACATCTGTTTTTTGCTGCTAAGGAACCCAAGTTGGCTAAATTCTCTAGCGTTTTGGGTGGTTTCGTCAAATTATGGTCCTTTGAACCGGCCGGTTAACAATGCGTTCAAGCCTTTCGCTATGATTACACGGATGCCCAGCACTTCGTACTGGGTGGCCCCGCTCAACAAGAAAGTTACTTTGATTTCCCGGACTTGACACAGCGGAAATTTTCAAATAAAAATATATTGTAAAGACATTTGTAAAGACATTATTTTTGTGATATTAATGAGCCATGAAAAAAATTAAATGGGACGAATTAAAAAAACAAGATTCTCAAGGAAGAAAGAGGCGTTTCATTTGAAGAAATTTTAAATTCAACATTTTTAGGAGCTGAAAAACATCGCACAAGAAATAATCAAATGGTTTTATTATATGAATACAAAAAATATGTCTGGGTAGTGCCATGTGTTGTTGGCGATAAATATATTTTTCTGAAAACAATGTTTCCTACTCGCAAATATACTAAAATAATTAAAAGTAAAAAAGGTGAAAAATGAAAGCGCTCAAATTAACAAAAGAAGAAAAAGAAATTGAAAATGCTTTGGTGCGTGGTGAATTCAAACCGGTAATGGGAAAAGAATTAGATAATATAGAAAAAGCCCTCAAATCGAGAAAAAAAGACATAACGATGACCATCAGAGTTAATAGTGAAGATATTGAGAAAATTAAGGGTAAAGCAAAGAAATTGGGAATAAAATACCAGTCTTATATTTCAGAGATTATACATCAGGTTGCTCAATAATTAATTCTAACAAATAAATATTTATAACAAAGTCTACCCGGACGCAAATCGCTACGCTCCAGCTGATTTTGTCGTTACTCTCTTTCAACCCATAATTATCAATTCTCACAACTACCCAGCGCTAAGCAGTTTTAAGTGAAACCTGCTGCCGCAGCTCAAAAACTTTTTATACCTTTTTATCTGTATAAAATTTTTCCTGCCATGAGTTTATGTTTTCAAGTTTGGTTTTAATCAGGGTCAGTGTTTTTGATCATACGATTAACACGGTTGAACCCAAACAGTAAGTTCATTCCCCGCTGGTTGAGGCGGGGAGTTTCAAATACAAAAGCGGTGCTGTCTATCTTAAGACAGTACCGCTTTTTTTATACTTGTTAGCAACAGTATTGTGCACATCGGCACTAACCGCAATCTTTAAAAAGTTTTACTACGCTGATTTCTGGATCTGTGCTTTGCCTTTCGGCACAAGAGCGCCTACAGGGCATCTTGCAACACAATCACCGCATTTTTCACATATTGATGTATCTCCGTGAAATTCTACCTTGGTTTTCCATCCGCGACCTACAAAATTTAATGCTTTTTGTATCTTATTGCAGGTACCGACACATACTTCACAAAGCACGCACTTGTTGGCATCATAATCAAAGTACGGGTTTGATTCGTCTATAGGAAATTGTTTTTCAGGCGGTCTTAATCTGCGTACTCTTTTTTTGTCGGTTTTGCAGAAAGCCATTATTTTTTGTACTTCACAAAAACCGGTTGCCGCACAACCTTTGCAGGACATATGGTTGTTTGCCATTATAATCTCAAAATTTACCTCACGGATCTTATCTACAACGGGGCTTCTTGTCTTAACAACCATTCCCTCTTTTACTTTTGACCGGCAGGAAAAAACTATATCACCGGAAACATCAACTACACACAGCCTGCATATGCCTGGTGGTTCCAGTCCTGAATAATAGCAAAGATGGGGTATATAAATGCCATTCTCCAAAGATGCCGTTAATATATTTGATTCTTTATCGGTTACTACCTGTTTTTCATCTATGGTAAGAGTAACTTTATCCATATGTGAGTTTCTCCTTCGAGTTTCTCTTTCTTACTACTAATATGTATTTTTCGAGCCCACCATTTTTAATTGCTTTCAGCTCGAGGTGCAATGTTGAAAAGTCCTGTCGCCTGTCCCGGTTCAAGACAGCCATGGATTTTATGATTTATCTTAACACATGGTGCCAGCGCACAACATCCTATACAGGCAACTGTTTCAAGAGTATATTCCATATCTTCAGATGTTTCACCCTCTTTTAAATTAAGTACTTTTCCTATCTCATCAACTATCTGGGGGGCCCCACGAATATGGCAGGCAGTGCCGCGGCATATTGTGACTGTATTCCTGCCCAGAGGTATCAGACGAAACTGGTTGTAAAAAGATGCTACGGAATAAACTTCACCTAAAGTAATTTTAAGAAAATCTGCAATTATCTTGATAGCATCTTCGGGAAGATAGCCATAAATTCCCTGAGCTTCCTGCAAAATTGGGATCAGTTCGTTTCTTTTCCCTGAATAAAATTCTAAAGTTTCCTTGAGAGCTCCTCCGCCTTCTTCTCCCATAATTATTCCTCCTGAACTAAAAATAATAGATAGCAACAGCAGAACGCGAATCCGACTCTAACCAATCAGATGCCGGTAAATTTCAGAGGATTCTACTGCCCTGATATTTTATATACCTTAATATTTACGATATATACTTTTATATTGTATTATTTAGAGCCAGTTTCAAAAAGGTTCAGTTTGGTCAAGGTCAAAGCGGGCGATAATTTTAATCGCAGGAATACATTTAGTATTTTGAGGATTAAAATTTGAGCCCAACGCTGAAATTGGCCCAAATGGGGCATTTTAAAATTGGCACTTCAGAGCAAAATCAAAAGCTCCAACAATACACAACAGCTGAGTTTATTAAGCTTAAGCGTTTATAATTGTCAAGACAAAAGAAAGCAGCCATATCAATATCTTTTCAAAATACATAGGTTCATATCAAATGAAAATATCGCTTTAATTATTTTAAGGTCAAATATAAACCTGCCCTATATTTTCTCGTTCAATAATAAATTCGTAGCAACTTTTAATATAAATATAGACCCCGGTTCTGACTTGAATAATCCTCTTTCTATTTAGCTGATATAATGCATGCCATACGGAAAGATAAAAGAATACTAAAACTATGTTGTGAAGAAAGAGAGACTGTTACCAGTATTTCCTGTCATAATCACGATACATTCTGTGAAGATGACGGCCCAACTTTAGTCCGCCTATGAATAATTTGATAAAATCACGTATCGGAACTTTGACCTTGTTTATCCGCGGGGGAATCTTTGCTGCGCCGAGGGCATAAAGAATCGAGAAATAACGGTAAAATGTTTTTAAAGGCAGTTTGGTGGGTAAAATGGTATGAAGGCAATCGTAATAAAGACATGGATCGTCACAAATGAAGCTGTCTTTGGCATCGGCAAAGGCTTCTGTTCCTGGTGGCGGAGAAAAGACAGTAAAAGCAAATTCGGCTGGTGAAAGTTCCTCAATAGCTTTATGTACGATCTCGAAATCCTCTTTGTCAAAATCAGGATTGATCATCAATGCGGCATGAATATTTAAATTGAGATTTCGCAGGATCTCCCGTGCTTTTCGGTTTTGAGAAGGCGTAGCATTTTTGTTGTATCCTGTCAGATTCTTTTCTTCCAGCGATTCGAATCCGATATAAACAAGTTCGAGCCCCGCCCTTTTCCACAGCTCAAACAGCTCGGGGTGCCTGCAAATTGTATCGCTTCTCGCCCATGAGAGATATTTTTTTTTGATTCCTCTTTCAATCAGCATTTCTGCAAGTTTACTCATCCGTTTGGCGTTGGTGAATGTTTCATCATCAACAAAATAGATATACTCCTGAGGAAGGGAGGCGATCTCATCTACTACATCCTCAATGTTGCGCTGGAGGTATTTCCCGTTTGCAAGAAAGTGAACTACGCAGAAGCTGCAACGGTTAGGACAACCCACGCTTGTTCTTACGCAGGCAATCCTTGGAAATAGAGTTTTCATTTTCTGTTTCGGTTCACCGTAGCAGATGCAGTAATATTTATTCATATCGACCAGATCACGGCGGGGTCGGGTATTGATGCCGTCGGAGTGAAGCGGTGGTGGCGGTTTAACTGCAAGTTGGTCAAAGTTTGGTGAGGCGGTGGGCAAAATCCAGTCGGTTTCCGGAAGTGTTTGACCGCTTTCCATGGCTTTTAAAATAACCTTTATCGCAGAGACTCCGTCGCCTCGAACAACAATATCAAAGAGTTCAGGAGCCTTGCAATCTGTTGGATAACTTGAAACGTGAATACCGCCAAGGCAAGTCAGAACTTGAGGCAGTACTTCTTTAGCTATACCCGCCAGTTCCCGGTTTATACGATACTGCCCGGAAAAACCTCCGAAACCAATAAAGTCGGGACGGTATTCTTTCAAAACTTGTTTATATGCTTTTAGCGGTTGTTTTTGAACTGCCAGATCACAAATACGAACATCATGGGGAGGCTGCACCGCACCGGCAATAAGCTCCTGAGCGTAGGGTTCGAGCAACAACATGGACTGAAGCCATCGTGAGGTTGGCAGATATGCATGTGGTCTTACTAAGAGAACTTTCATAATTATTTTTTCTTGTATATTACTCTTTTTACAACTCTGTCAAATGTATTATGTATAAAGCTTTTTCAAAACCATCATTGCTTGCTGTCTATAATCTGATCGATATCTTTGATAAATTTATTTTTATAATACTTTACGGTGGATTCCCTTGACATTATCATATCAATTTGCCTTGTATGGATTGTAAGATAGCCTAGTATTTTGAGCCGCTGTTCCATAAATTCTCTTTCCCGGTTGTCAATTCTTGAAAACAGACTGTCTTTTTTTACGGTTACCCTGAAGCCGTATTTTTCCAGTATTTCCGCAAGGAACAAGACTCTTTTGAGTTTTCTGTCTTGATCTGCGGCTCCACCTTTAAACTGAAAACTGATATAATTTTCTGCTTCCCTGTCACATACAATACTTTCTATTATTGAGAAATGAAAGCCTAATCTTGAGCTCAGGTTGCAAAAGTATTTTGATATCATGAAATAATTCCGCTCGGCATATTTTGAGTGCACGCCTGTAGCCAAAGCCGGGTTTATGGTAGCCTGGAACATCACATTCGCAAGGCCTTTACCGTCAACAGGTGGAGGGCCTTCCCATGCAAATGATATAATTCCATCCCATATTGCAAGCATAGGAACGGATACAATATTGTCAAGATGAACCCTTTTTCCCTCAACTTCTTCCTTAAATCCGTCATCAAGATTGAGAACCCACCACTGCATCGGAACTTTATAAACAAGCTGCTTTCCGGAACGTTCGGAAAAATTGTGTTCCTTGCCGAAGCTAAACATTTCCTGTACTGATTTTTCATGGATAAAACGGGTTATATCATGCAGGGATTTACAGTTCGAAGCTTTAAAATAGCGTGAATCAGGATCAAGAAGACTAAGCGGGACTATACACCTGCTTGCGTCTTTGAGAATATCGTAAACAGGGCTGTCTTTCATGAGATTTTTTGCTGTAGTTTTTCGTTCGGCAAGCGATTCAATTATTCCTGCATGAATGGCAAGTCCGTTTGCGTCAACCGTTACCAGGTCATCATCTTTTAATTTGTCATATACCATAGGAACGCCGAAAAGTGCAGGTACTTCAATTTCCCGCGCCACATTTGCAAGATGTCCGGCAAAACCTCCCTGTTCCGTAACTACAGCAGAAGCCCTGTTTAAAAGAGGTGCCCACGATGGTAAAGCCTGTCTTGCCACAAGAACAGCTCCATCGGGAAATTTTAATATATCAACCGCTTTATCAACGTGAAACACCTTGCCGAAACCGACTCCGGGACTTGATGTAATCCCGCCTTTGATTATAACGGTTAAATCTTTTTCTGCAATACCTGGAAGTATAATTTCCTTATAACGCTCGGATATTTGTAACGGGCGGCACTGTAGCATAAAAATTGAACCATCGTCTGCTACTGCCCATTCAATATCCTGCGGATAGCCATAATATTTTTCTATTTCAATTGCTATCTCGGATAAATTAAATGCCTGCTCTTTAGTCAAAGACGGGAGATCTTTTGATTCTCCGGTATTATCCATACGACAGACGCCTTCTTCATAGTAGCAGATAAATTTTTTGGGTTTTACTTTTATATCTTCATGAATAAGCAACATTGGAGATTGTTTTGATACAACAAAAAGATCGCAATCTATACTTCCGTCAACAACCGACTTTGGCAAACCCCATGCCGAGTTAATAAAGACATAATCGTCACTCATGTTCACAGGGTTTCTTGTATACATTACACCTCCGGCTATCGCATCCACCATCTCCATACATCCGACCGACATCAGTATATCTTCATCCCTGAACCCTCTTTCAAGTCTGTAAGTTATTGCCTGAAGTGAATATTTCCCTGCTACCACATTCTTGTATGCTTCAATGATGTTGTCGGAACCGACGTTTAATTCCGAATGATAAAGGCCCGCGAAAGTGTTTTTGGCTGTATCTTCTCCTATAGCACTGCTTCTAAGAGCAAGGCGCAGTTTTTTCCCTCTTCTGTTTTCAAGAGCGGCAAGTGATTCGGATATCCTGTCTTCAAGCTCCTTCGGCACTTTTGAGTTCATAATCATTTGACGGATTTTTGAAGAGAGGGAATAAAGCTGTTCCATATCTTCGGTATCGGTTGTCTGAAAAAGCCTGTCAATCTCGGTCTGGAGATCATTGTGCGAAAGCAATTTATCATATGCTGCCGAAGTGATAACAAAACCGGGCGGAACAGTTAAATTAAGCTTGTTTTTTATCTCCCCTATGTTAGCCATTTTACTTCCGATAATATCGGCCATGCTTTTATTTACCAAAGCAAGAGGAATGATAAGCCGGTTGTCGGTTACAGGTTTTTTTTGTGAAAGAAGAAGATTTATCTGCAGCTGTATGTCATTGAACCGGGAAAATAATTCAGTATATTTTCCCGGGGCAAGCTCATCAAAGTTTTTTATCATTTTAAAAACGTTTACTGAGGCAGCGGTACAGTGAGACTTTATATGAGTGATCCCGAATGGTTTTTTGCCTTCAAGAAGCAGCTCGATATCAGCCATAATCTCAAGTGCTTTGTTATTGGAACTTAACAGAACCTGGAAGCTGTGATAGCGGGATTTGAAATCATTGCGGAGATAATCTACATCGGCAAGTGATTCGCTTCCCTTTTTTTTAAATAATTTATGAAAAATTTCAGATAATTTTATCATACAGTTACAGTCTATATGCTTTTCTATATAAAAAACCAATCATCAGAGCCAGTTTCAAAACGTCCCATTTTGGCCGATCTCTGCGTTGGGTGAAAATTATAATCCTCGAAATACCACATGTATTCCTGCGGTTAAAATTTTCACCCGCCTTGACCTTGACCAAACTGAAACGTTTTGAAAGTGGCTCATCATTAATAAAATTAATGCCCCCATTCATGATCCTTGATATCAGTGTTTAGATGTTAACTTCAATATAATTTATCAATAATGATTTACAATGTTAAAGTTTATCGGCTATCTTGCTTATTCGGATAATTTAATATATGGGTTCAAAAGCTGGTTTGAAATAATATTAGCTAATGCACTGCAAATCACTAAACCTTTTTTCTCATAAAATTTAAACTATAATCATAAATAAAACTTTAATGGACAAATACAATAAATGTTACGGTATAATTCCGGCTCGTTATGAATCGACCCGATTTCCGGGAAAGCCTCTTGCCGATATTGCAGGAAAACCTATGTTCTGGCATGTATTTAATAACGCAAAAAAGTGCCGGGAACTTTCAATGGTTGTTCTCGCAACAGATGACAAGCGCATAGTTTCCGCTGCAAAAGCTCTTGATGTTCCGGTAGTTGAAACCAGAACAGATCATCCTAGCGGAACCGACCGGGTTCTGGAAGCCGCACAATTATTAAATCTTTCCGATGATTCCATAATTGTGAATATACAAGGAGATGAACCGCTGCTTAATCCTGCAATGCTCACGCAAATTGTTAAGCCGTTTACATCCGCAAAAGTACTTGTTACAACTCTTGCAAGAAACATTACAAAAAATGAAGCTGGCAATATTAACCAGGTGAAGGTGGTATTTTCCAAAACAGGAAATGCCCTGTATTTTTCGCGCATGGCTATCCCGTGTTATCGTGATGTCGAGGATGGGGGTTTTTTCGGGCATATTGGATTATATGCTTTCAGGATGAGTGCGCTGGAAAAATTTGTTTCTCTGGGGCCGAGCAGGCTCGAAGTTGCTGAAAAACTCGAGCAGCTAAGGCTGCTTGAAAATAACATTCCTGTGCATGTTGTTCTGACCGAGCATGAAAGCATAGGGGTAGACAGGCCTGAAGATATAAAGATGATTTTAGAGATCCTTAATAGAAGAAAAGATAAAAGAAATATCTGATGAGCCAGTTTCAAAACGTCCCATTTTGGCCGATCTCTGCGTTGGGCGAAAATTTTAATCCTCGAAATACTCCATGTATTCCTGTGGTTAAAATTTTCACCCGCCTTGACCTTGATCAAACTGAAACGTTTTGAAAGTGGCTCTGATGAATTATATCAAATATGGAGGTTTGATGTGCTATATTTGATTTTCAAATAGAGGAGTTATAATCTTATGCGCCATATCAGACATTGTATAAACACAATTATAACGTCTAAATTTCACAATATGTTTTCCGGTTTTATTAATAGAGTATTCGGCAAAATCATTCCATATCTTTCAGCCAATGTTTATTTTGCCAAAGACCCGGCTGATACCCCTGCTTTTTCTATTATTTTTTTCCCTTGTCCAAAAAATATTTTGTGTTGCGGAATCACAGGGATTATTTCTTTTAACAAAAGTAAAAATCCTGCCGCAAAAATTGATATCGCATCTATTGAAACCAGTGTTGAAAAAATTGAGTCCCGCTCATTTGAACTTTGTTTAAAAAACGACTTTTCCCTGGATGACAATTATTTATGTGGTAAAGATATGGTTGAATCTCTGTTTGGAAACGTGCAGGAATTAAAAAAAGATGAATTGTTCTATGCGATATACACAAATAAAAATATTCAGAACAGGATTTTTGAGCTTTCAAAACGAATAAACAGAATTGTTGATTCGGAATCTACAATTCTTTCAGAAAAAATGGGACTGCTTGAGTCTTCGGCGGTTGAAACAATATCAAACAGAATTGAAGATCTCAAAGATATTTCATGGATTATTTCAAACGAAATCGGACAGAATATTCCAAAGGTAAACAACCTGATAGGAACTTCCGATAATAATTCTTCTTTTTATGCCGTGACTATTTATAAAAATATAAATGCTGTATTAAACAGCATGGATCGTCTCGAAGTAAGAGGCCGTGATTCAGCCGGTATTTCACTGATGTTCGTTTTAGATGCCGGTGAATACAATAAATTTGAAAAAGAAATAGCAAAAAAGAAGCTTGCTAAAACCCTAAAAGAGCGTTCAGGCCGTGATATCCTGCTAAATGGCGGCCTGTCAATTGGCAAAACAACAGAAAAAAGCGGGGACTCTCTTGTCAGTGTAGCTCTTGTTTATAAAGTTGCGGCAGAGATAGGAAGCCTTGGAGACAATATAAATTTTTTGCGAAATCAAATTAAAAATGACCATATTCTGGAAATACTCGTCTCTTTTCCTCACAAGTATCATACAGTTTCATCTCATACCCGATGGGCTTCAGTTGGTGCTATAACGGAAGCAAATTGTCACCCGGTCGACGGAAACAAAGCTGAATTCGGTTTGTGGAAAAGAGGCATAATACATGTGTGCTTAAACGGAGATATCGACAATTACCACGAGCTCAAAAAGGAATATGAAAGCGGCGGCAATTCTTTTTGCAGTGATATAACAACAGATACTAAGATTATCCCGCTTCAGATTGAAAAATATTTAAACAAAGGGTTTGATATCGAAGAATCATTCCGTCTTGCCGTAAATGATTTTGAGGGATCTCATGCCATATCAATGCATACGAATCTCGATCCGGGAAAAATTTTTCTCGCGCATAAAGGAAGCGGGCAGGCCTTTTTTGTAGGCATAGGAAAAGATAGTTATATGCCGGCATCCGAGGTTTACGGATTTGTGGAAGAGACTTCGAATTATATAAAGATGGAAGGTGACAAAATAGTTCAAGGCGATAACGGAAGTACCCAGGGGCAGATTTTTATATTATCCCAGGAATCTTGTGGCGGACTTTCAGGAATTAAAGCAACATACTATGATAAATCACCTGTTGTTATTAAAGAAAATGATATAAAACATACCGGCATTACTTCAAGAGATATTGACCGTCAGGATTATCCCCATTACTTTTTAAAAGAGATATCCGAATCGCCTTTATCGGTTGAAAAGACACTTCAAAACCGCTGGAAAACAAGTGCTGACGGAAAAAGTTATTCCGTTTTTCTCTCAGAAAAAGAATTCCCCGACTCTGTAAAAAAGGCTTTTAACGAAAACAAGATAAGGCGTGTTTATTTTGCAGGACAGGGAACAGCCGGAGTGGCGGCGCTCGCTTGCTCCGATATACTTAATTACTATTTGAATGATCCATCCATTCATATCAGCGCCCATAAAGCTTCGGAGCTGAGCGGGTTTATGATAGACTCCGAAGAAATAGCGGACAGTATGGCCGATACGCTTGTTATAGCAATAAGCCAGTCGGGAACAACTACGGATACAAACCGTGCGATAGAAATGGTGAAAAAACGAGGCGCCAGGACTCTTGCGATTGTAAACAGAAGGGATTCAGATATAACTTTCAAGGTTGACGGTGTTATCTATACCAGCAGCGGCAGGGATATTGAAATGTCGGTAGCGTCAACAAAAGCTTTTTACTGCCAGATTGTTGCGGGTGCTGTTCTTGGTCTTTATATTGCTGAGCTTAAAGGAAGCAGAAGCAATAATTTTATATCTGATGAGGTCAAAAATCTTATCGAAATATCTTCTCATATGAGAAAAGTGCTTTCGATAAAGGACATGATTGAGAAATCCGCAAGAAGGCTTGCTGTTACAAAAACTTATTGGGCTACGGTCGGGAGCGGTCCAAACAAGGCTTCAGCAGATGAAATAAGGATTAAACTAAGTGAGTTGTGCTACAAGACAATCTCGTCTGATTATGTGGAAGACAAAAAGCATATAGACCTTTCATCAGAGCCGTTAATAATTATATGCAGCGCCGGTACGAGGGGCAATGTCATAGGAGATATAGTAAAAGATACCGCCATATTCAAGGCTCACAAGGCGGCTCCTGTGGTTATAGCAGATGAAGGTGAGGAAAGATTCGCTCAATATGCTGAGGATGTTTTCCATGTTCCGGTGGTGGGTCAACACCTTGCGCCTATATTAAACACTCTTGCAGGCCATATCTGGGGATATTATGCAGCATTGTCTATAAACGAAGGCTCAAGCTTTATGTACAGGTTCAGAGAAGAATTGCAAAGCTCTATAGATGAACAGATTGAAAAAGGCACAGATATTTATGAACTGATACTGGAAAAATCCTTCAGAGAAAAAATAGCCAATTTTTACAATGATTTCAGAAAGAGGAGGGTCGAAAAACGTTTTCCTTCATTCACCGGATTTGATTCCGCTTTAAACCTTATTTTACTCTGCAAGTATCTTTCTGGTAAGCTTCCGGTTTCCGATTTCGAGCTGGATTTTGGTATAAAAGGAACACCAAAAAATATGCTTGATACCCTTTTTAAATTCTTAAGCGAATCCATAAACCTTATGACAAGACCTATAGATGCCATAAAGCATCAGGCTAAAACAGTAACTGTAGGAACAAGCCGCATAAGTGAAAAACTCTATGGAATTCTGTTTGACATTCTGTCTTCCAACAGCCTGAATCCATCGCAGCTTATAAACAAGAATATAATAGTTTTAAAAAATCTGCAGGAAATTGTTTCGGCTATTAATGGTTATATTCTATACAGGATAGGCGGGCTGGACCTACTTGGAGAACTGACTGATGATACGACTATTGATATAGTAAAAAAAGAAGGCGTATTAAAAACAATTCCGTCAAGAGTTGAAACAGACTCCCGTCTTAAAGGCACTAAAAAAATTATTGTGCAGGGCGGCAATGTTTATATAGGAAAAGGAAGAAAGGATGACCGCAGCATAATTGTAATTCCTGTAATATCATCTTCTCCGCAAAGCCCGAATATTATTGAATACCTTCTTTTGTTAAATATTTCTTTTAAGGAAAATGTGCTTCTATCTACGAAGATAAAAGCTCTTGGCGGAAAATATGATCATATAAAAAATATTGTTCAGGAAAACAGCGTGTCCTGGGATGACACATACCTGGACCGGATCAAAATGGAAGACCTTTTTGGTGTCTCTGCTGAAAAAACAGCTGAATTTATTGTTTCAAAACTCAAATGATCCGGAGCCGGCCTTTTAACTGATTTCCGCTTTAAGTTTCTTTTTTAATGCCGCGCCTATGAAAGATTGAAAAAGAGGGTGAGTCTGCATAGGGCGTGACTTGAATTCAGGATGGAACTGACATCCAAGAAACCATGGGTGCTCTTTTATTTCAACAATTTCCACAAGATCTTTGCTTGGTGAAGTTCCGCTTATAATAAGTCCTTTTTCTTCGAGTATTTTCTTGAACTCATTGTTGAATTCATATCTGTGTCTGTGCCTTTCGGAAATCTCATATGTACCATATGCCTTATGGGCAAGTGTTCCTTCTTCTAAAATGCACGGATATGCGCCAAGCCTCATTGTTCCGCCTTTTTCAGAAGAGACGTCTCTTTTTTGAATAGTTTTGGTTTTTTCGTCATACCATGAGAGCATAAGATAGATAGCGGGGAACGGGGTGTTTTCGTCAAACTCGGAGCTGTGAGCAGAAGTCATTCCGGCAACATTGCGGGCAAATTCTATTACAGCAAGCTGCATACCAAGACATATCCCGAAGTAGGGTATTTTATTTACCCTGGCATATTGTGCCGCCAATATTTTGCCCTCGATTCCGCGCGTGCCGAAGCCGCCCGGAACCAATATACCGTCCACCTCTGAAAGTACTTCTTTGCAGTTGTCTGCATTAATATTTTCAGAATCAACAAAGAAAAGATTAACCTTGCAGTCATTTGAAAATCCGCCGTGATAAAGGGCTTCGTTCAGACTTTTATATGATTCTGTAAGATTGGTATATTTTCCTACAATAGCAATTTTAACCGAATGCTTAAGCGATTTGATTCTTTTTACAAGATCTTTCCATGCTTCAAGACGAGGTGCCCTTGTCCAGATATTTAAAAGCTCTATGATTTTATCATCAAGTCCTTCATTATGGAAAATAAGAGGGACTTCATAAATGGATTCGACATCCAATGCGGTAATTACGGCATCAACACCCACATTGCAAAAAAGGGCTATTTTGGCCTTTATTTCTTTAGACAAGAATCTGTCTGTCCGGCAGAGAAGTATGTCAGGCTGAATTCCAATACTCCGCAGTTCTTTAACACTATGCTGAGTAGGTTTGGTTTTAACTTCACCGGCTGTTGCTATATATGGAACCAGAGTAAGATGGATATAAATAACATTTTCTTTTCCTACGTCGGCTTTAAATTGACGTATGGCTTCAAGAAAAGGAAGACTTTCTATGTCTCCAATGGTGCCGCCTATTTCCACGATAACAACGTCCACACTATCCGACACAAGCTTTATATCATTTTTAATTTCATCCGTAATATGCGGAATTACCTGAACTGTTCCGCCCAGATAATCTCCGCGTCTTTCTTTTGATATTACGGAGTAATATATCTTGCCTGTAGTAAAATTATTATCCTGTCCCATCTTGATGCTTGTAAAGCGTTCATAATGACCCAAGTCAAGATCGGTTTCAGAGCCATCGTCTGTAACAAAAACCTCTCCATGCTGAAAAGGGTTCATTGTGCCGGGATCAACGTTAATGTATGGATCAAGTTTTTGAATAGTTACGGAAAGCCCGCGACTTTCCAGAAGAGCTCCTATAGATGCAGAAGCAAGCCCTTTTCCGAGAGATGAAAGAACTCCACCGGTAACAAAAATATACTTTGTATCATTTCCCATATCAGCGCCTCTTGTATCTGCTTTGTTGTTAACTAAAAGGGTCCCATCGAAGGTTCAAGTTATACGGGATACTTGAATCCTTAATCATTGTTTATAGAACTTCTTCGGAAAAAAGCGCTCCTTCTCCCAACTCTTCTTCAATTCTTGCAAGCTGGTTGTATTTTGCAACTCTGTCACTTCTTGACATTGACCCTGTTTTTATCTGGCCTCCGTTTATTCCGACAACAAGATCAGCAATAAATGAATCTTCCGTTTCTCCGGATCTGTGGGA
>JAHIFE010000150.1 GCA_018901125.1 Pseudomonadota bacterium
AAAAAGGATATAGTTCCAACTGGGAACTTTCAAGCCTGATGGCCGTCCAATTGCAAAAATATTTCATAGAAGAATGCAAAATAAAGCCCGACAGAATTACAGCCTATGGGTATGGAAGTCAGCAGTCAGTTGCTTCAAACGATACACCAGAATCCAGGCAGAAGAATAGAAGAATTGAAATAATACTCAACAGTAATTCGCCTGTTAAAAGAGTATATTCCGAATCGCCATCGGGAAACTTTACTTATAAGAGATTTAACTTCAATGTTTATTGATACCAAAAGAAGCAGAATAGAAACTGATGACGAGACAGTCCAAAATACTGACACATGGATGGTTACACTGTCAGATATTATCATGCTTATGATTACTTTTTTTGTGATGCTGCTTACAATGTCTACCATAAATCAGAAATCTCTTAAAGATGCTATTAATCATATTAAAAAATCAATCGGAGGCTCAGCATATCATGGCCTCAGAGGAAGTGAAACGCTTGGAACAATTAAAGCAGCACTTAAAAATATCGACAGGTCTATCGAAATAAAAGAAGATGAACGCGGTATTGTGCTGTCAATTCAAGAAGACATACTTTTTGATCCGGGAAAATCTACAATCAAAAAAGAAAACTACCTGATTCTTGATGCTATTTCCGCTGTAATTGATTCATGTCCGAATGAAATTATGGTTATGGGTCACACCGATGATTTGCCTGTGCAAGACGGTGAATACGAGTCTAACTGGGAACTGTCAGCATATAGAGGGCTTTATGTGCTAGAGTATTTTGTAAAAAACAGGCGTCTACCCCCTGAGCGGTTTTATGTCGGCGGTTATGGTGCGTTTCGGCCATTATTTCCTAATAATAACTCAAAACACAGATCATTAAACAGGAGAGTAGAAATAATTTTTAAACATAAAGAGGTATAATTATGGCGGAAGAGACGAAAACCAACGAAGAAGAAAAGAAAGAAATAAACCCGAAAAAACCAATGATCAAGTGGGTGATTATAGGTTGTGCCGTTTTGGTAATCGGGATCGGCGGGTTTTTCGGTTGGACTATGTTTATGAAGAAAGGAGCAAATGAGGATAGTCATAAAGCAGAAGTTTCCGAAGCTGGTGAAAAACAAAATGCCGGAGAAGCCCGGAGTATTTATCCGCTTGAATCATTTATAGTCAACCTTATGGACAACTCAGGAACCGGGAAAAAATATCTTAAAATCACAATGGAGCTTGAAGTTGTTGGAGAAGCAGAAAAGAAAAAGGTGGAAAATTATAAAACTCAGCTTAAAGACACTATTTTAATGCTGCTTTCCAGCCGGTCGTTTGAAGAAATCAATACCGTAGAGGGTAAAATGGATCTGAAGCAGACTCTTTTAGCCAGGATCAATCAGGCTCTGGGTGAAAACGTAGTTTCCAGAATATACTTCACAGAATTTGTTGTGCAATAGAAATAACAATGGCGAATATATTATCACAAGAAGAAGTTGATTCCCTTTTAGGCGGGATAGACGAAGGAAGTGTTGAAACCGAAACCGATGTTTCCGAAATAGACGGGGATGTTGCTTTATATGATTTTGGCAAAAAAAGCAGCCCCGGCCATCTTCGGCTGCCTGCTTTGGGTATGGTAAATGAGCGGTTTATCAACCTTTTAAACGAAAGTCTTCCAGGTACTGTGGGGCTATCGGCGGATGTATGCATAGATGAGATCGATTCAATTAAGTTTGGTGATTTTTGCCGGTCACTCCCTGTGCCTACAAGCCTTAATATTTTCAAAATGGAACCGCTTAAGGGTTTTGCTCTTCTGGTTTTTGAAGGTTGGCTGGTTTTTGCTTTTGTGGATGCCATGTTCGGAGGAAAAGGTGTGAGCCATGTTAAACTGGAAGGCAGGGGCTTTACAGCCATTGAGAAAAAGATAGTAAGCCGTATTGTAGATGTAGTTCTGGTAGATTTGCAAAAGGCCTGGGCCGATATCAAAGATCTGAAGATGATTTGCACCCGTTCGGAAATGGATCCTCAATTTGCCGGGATCGCTAAACCTACAGACATGATCATTGCTACAAGGTTTGCTATAAATATAGGCAATTTTACCGGAGGAATGACAATATGTCTACCCTATGATGTTATCGAACCAATCGGGGAAAAACTTAAAGCCAACTTTCGGAGTGAAAGTTTTGAGCCGGATAAAACATGGCGGAAATATATAGAAAATAAAGTACGGGAATTAAATATTAACTTAACATGTACGCTGGGCAAAATCAAAATAACAGGTCGTGAATTTCTGGAGATGAAAGCAAATGATGTATTGCTTACGAATCAAAAAGTTGATGATCCGGTTGTTGTCAGTGTGGGAAACACTCCCAAGCTTGAAGGGTATATTGGATCAATGAACAATAAGAAAGCAATAAGGGTATCAGAAATAAAATATTCGGAGTGAAAAATGGATGAATCAATTGAAAGTAATGAATTAGATAAGCTGGGCTCAAAGGATATGGAAGCCCCTGAGTTAAATCAAGGATATGATATCGATCTTATCCTCGATATCCCGATAGAGATGCGGGTAGAATTGGGACAGACAAAGATGCTCATAAAAGATCTTCTCCAGCTTGGCCAGGGTTCGGTTGTCGAGTTGAATAAGCAGATCGGCGATCCCATTGATATTTACATAAGCGACAAGTTGATAGCAAGGGGTGAAGTTGTAGTAGTGGAAGATAAATTCGGTATACGATTGACAAATATTATAAGTCCGACAGAACGTATCAAATCTTTAGGTTAAGGGATTTAGCCATGAATGGGGCATTTGAGGTCAATTTGTTAAGTACGGGTTTAAAGACGGCTGCTATGCTCTTAATCGTACTGGCTGTTTTAATCTGCGTTCTTTATATTATGAAAAGGTTTTTATTTTTTCAAAAAAAGTCAGGTGAGGAACAACTCATTAAAGTTGTTTCATCTATGCATCTGTCGCCTAAAGAGAGAATTCAGGTTGTTGAAATATCGGGTGAAAGAATCGTGATTGGAATTACACCAGGCTCTATAAATTTTTTAGCAAGGCTAAGTGATGGCAATGAGCGGAATGAATAAACCTATAATTTTTATAACTCTGATGCAATCAAAGGCTAAAATTGCAAAATTTATTTTATTTTCGTTGGCCATTTCAGCCGCGCTGTTTTTGTTTGCAGCAAACTGCGCAACCGCAGCCGATATTGCTTTTCCTTCTTTGCGCATAGGTGTGGAGTCCGGAGAAAGTCCGGAACAAGTATCCGTATTGCTTCAAATACTTTTTTTATTGACTATTCTTAGTCTTGCGCCGGCCATTCTTATAATGATGACGCCATTTACCAGGCTGGCTATCGTTTTTTCCTTTTTAAGACAGGCACTCGGAACCCAGCAGACCCCATCTAATCAGATTATCGCGGGTCTGTCGCTGTTTTTAACTTTTTTTATTATGATGCCCCAATGGCAGGAGATCAACAACAATGCGCTGCAACCGTATATGGAAAAAAAGATTTCGCAGGAAACCGCTCTTAAAGAGGCTATGATTCCCATTCGTAAATTTATGTTCAGACAGACACGTGAAAAGGATTTAGCCATATTTGTAAAAATGTCTAAAGCCGAAAAGCCAAATTCACCTGAAGATATTTCAATGACTACTCTTATACCTGCGTTTGTTATAAGCGAGCTTAAAACCGCTTTTATTATCGGCTTTGTTCTGTTTGTTCCTTTTTTGATTATCGACATGGTTGTGGCGAGCGTTTTGCTGAGTATGGGTATGATGATGCTTCCGCCGATTCTGATATCACTTCCGTTTAAACTTATGCTTTTCGTTCTGGTTGATGGCTGGAATCTGATTGTTGGTTCCATGGTTAAAAGTTTTGTATAAGGAGATAAATGTAAATGTCACCTGAATTTGTAGTAAATCTTGCCCAGGAAGCAATTAAAACAACGATATTGGTTTCCATGCCGATCTTGCTTATTGCGCTGGTGATTGGTCTTATAATCAGTATTTTTCAGGCCGTAACTCAGATAAATGAGATGACACTTACCTTCGTACCTAAAATACTTGCTATATTTCTTGGACTGATTGTTTTCGGGAGCTGGATGCTGGAGCATATAACAACTTTTACAATAAACACGATTGAACAAATACCGAATTACATAAGGTAATAATACATATGGATCTGCTTCATATACAGCATAATGAGATCAAGATATTTCTTTTTATACTCACAAGAATAGGGGTTATTTTATTTCTTATGCCTTTCTTTAATTCCAGAGTTATACCGGTTCTGGCAAAAGCGGGATTGACGATTATATTGGCGATGGTCCTTTTTCCTGTAAGCGGTCCATATACAGGAGTATATCCGGAAAGCACAGTGGGAATTTTGGGCCTGATAATTGGTGAATTAATTATCGGCATGATTTTGGGATTACTTGTCCTGTTCTTTTTTGAGGGTATCCGCATTATGGGTCAACTGGCTGGAATGGAAATAGGGTTTTCGATAGCAAATGTGCTGGATCCACAAAGCGGAGCGCAGACCTCCATTCTTTCAAATATTGCTTATTTAATGGCCATAGTACTTTTTCTTATTCTGAATGGACACCATATAATATTAAATGCAATCAGAGAAAGCTTTGCTATTTTACAGCCTGGCTCGGTACACCTGAATAAAAAGGTCTTCCAGGAGGTGTTGCACAGATCCGGAGAAATGTTTGTTATATCCGTTCAGATAGGCGCACCTGTAATCGCAGCCATTTTATTCATTCAGCTTGCCTTCGGACTTATTACAAGGCTTTTACCTCAGATGAATGTCATGGTTGTTGCATTTCCTGTACAGATAGTAACCGGACTGATTTTTTTTGGTATATCATTATGGGTAATGCTGCACTCTATAGAAAAATATCTGGGGAATATGGACAAACTGCTAATAAATATGATGTTACATATTAGAGGATAAACCATGGCTGAAGAGTCAAGCGGTGAAAAAACCGAGAAACCAACTCCAAAAAAGAGAGAAGAAACACGGAAAAAAGGCGAGGTAGCTAAAAGTAAAGAGCTTTCTTCCGTTGCCGTTCTTTTTTCCGGCCTTTTTGCTATGGGAATATACGGCACATTTATGCTTTCAAAGATTCAGGAATTAATGAAAAGCCTGTTTTCCAATCCAACCATAAACGATTTGAGTATTCATGGCATTATGGAATTTTCACAAAACCTTATTATTTCTTTTGTTGTGATTTTGTCTCCTCTTTTGGCTGCTGTTTTTATCGGGGCTATCTTATCCAATGTGATGCAGGTTGGTTTTATGGTGTCAGGAGAACTGATTAAACCCAAGTTTTCAAAATTAAATCCATTCAAAGGGTTAAAAAGATTGGTTTCCATGCAATCAGTAATGGAGCTGCTTAAATCTATATTGAAGCTTCTGATTGTTGGGGTAACAGCATATTTAACCATAAATCATGAAATGGATAATGTTTCAATGCTTGGAGAGCTGGAACTCGGGTCTATTTTTTACTATATATCTGCAACTTTTTTTAAGATCTTATTAAGATGCTCTACTGCTATGATATTACTTGCTGCAATTGATTATGCATTCCAGAGATGGGAATTCGAGAAACGAATAAAAATGAGCAAGCAGGAAATTAAAGATGAGTACAAAAAAACCGAGGGTGATCCGCAGGTCAAATCAAGAATACGTGGCATTCAGATGGAAATGGCAAGAAAAAGGATGATGCAGGCCGTTCCTGATGCAGACGTGGTTGTAACAAACCCGACACATTTTGCTGTTGCTATAAAGTATGACAGCCTCAACATGAATGCTCCTAAAGTCTTAGCAAAGGGTGCAGGTGAAATTGCCGGTAAGATCAAAAGCCTTGCTGCAAAACATAATATTCCGGTGGTAGAAAACAAGGAACTTGCCCGTAATCTGTATAAACTTGTGGAAATCGGCAAGGAAATCCCGGCGGATCTTTATCAGGCGGTCGCTGAAGTTCTGGCGTATATCTACAAATTAAAAGGCAAGTTTAGTCATTAATGCGTAATTAAAAGTTAAGCTGGCGGAGTAAATAAGAATGGAAGAAGCTATAAGAATAAAAGCGGGTATGGCGTCAAGCAGCGAAATATTATCGGCTGTAGGCGTAATAGCAGTTCTCCTTGTAATGATTATCCCAGTTCCTTCGATGCTTCTTGATTTTCTTCTGGCTATAAATATTACACTCTCTGTTACTATACTGCTTATTTCCATGTTTACTCTGACGCCTCTGGATTTTTCAATTTTCCCGACGTTGCTGCTGCTTACAACTCTTTTCAGGCTGTCTTTAAATGTGGCTTCGACCCGTTTGATACTTCTGCACGGAAATGAAAGTGCATCTGCTGCCGGAAAAGTTATTATGTCGTTTGGAAACTTTGTGGTCGGCGGTAATTATGTAGTCGGCGTGATTGTTTTTGTAATACTTGTCTTAGTTAACTTTATTGTAATTACCAAAGGTGCATCTAGAATCGCAGAAGTTGCAGCAAGGTTTACGCTTGATGCAATGCCTGGTAAACAGATGAGCATAGACGCCGATCTTAATGCCGGAATGATAGATGAAAAAGAGGCAAGAAAACGCAGAACTATTATCGGAAGAGAAGCTGAATTTCACGGAGCGATGGACGGCGCGGTAAAATTTGTAAGAGGTGATGCTATTGCCGGTGTCATTATAACATTGATCAATATATTGGCCGGATTTGTTATAGGTGTATTTCAAAAACAAATGCCCATAATGGATGCCGCTCAAAATTATACCCTATTGACGGTTGGTGATGGTCTTGTGTCGCAAATTCCGGCACTTCTTATATCTACCGCAGCCGGTATAGTACTCAGCAGATCCGGATCAACCGATACTATGGGCAAGGAGTTTGGAAAGCAGTTTTTAGGTTATCACAAGGCCATTTATCTGTCTTCCATTACAATATTTTTGTTTGGGCTTATTCCGGGATTGCCGCATTTTTCTTTTATAATACTTTCTCTTCTTATAGGAGGCTCCGTATATTTTCTGAGGCGAAAAGAAAATGTATCCCGTAACGAAAAAGAAATGGAAAGCAAAAATAAAGAAATTGATGCCGGTCCGGAAGTAGTCGAGCATCTGCTGCTTGTTGATATTTTGGAGCTGGAGGTAGGATACGGTCTTATTGCACTTGTAGATAAAGAGCAGGGTGGTGAGTTTCTTGATAAGGTTCGTTCTATTCGTCGTCAGTTTGCCATTGAGTTGGGAATTGTGATACCACCTATCCACATTAGAGATAACCTTCAGCTGAAATCATCTGAATACCGCTTTCTTCTTAAAGGAGTGAGAATTGCGGGTTCCGATTTAATGGTAAACCACTTTCTTGCTATGGATCCTGGTGATGCGACAAGAAAAATTGAAGGGATCAATACTTTTGAGCCATCCTTTAACCTGCCCGCTGTCTGGATTCCAAAAACAAAGAAAGAAGAAGCAAGCATTGCAGGTTATACTGTTGTAGATAATGTCACTATAATGGCGACTCACTTGACTGAAGTGCTCAGAAAGCATGCCTGGGAGCTTTTGGGACGCCAGGAAGTGCAAAATCTTTTGAACAATTTGGGCAAATCATATCCTAAGGTTGTTGAGGAGCTGGTGCCAAATATGCTTTCGCTAGGTGGTGTCCAGAAAGTCTTGCAAAATCTGCTAAAAGAACAGGTGGGCATAAAAGATATGCTGACAATCGTCGAAACGCTGGCAGACTATGCACCTTTATCAAAAGATCCTGAACTTCTGACAGAATATGTCCGTCATAAATTGGCACGTTCTATTATCGGACCCTACCTTGATGAGAATGGATGTTTGAATCTTATAACCATGTCTCCCGATATTGAAAATATACTTCTAAAAAATATCCAAAAAACAGAACACGGCTCATATCTTGCATTAGATCCTAATACTGCTGACAAGCTTTTGGATTCGATTAAAGAAGAGTCGGAAAAAGCGATGATACATTATATGCAGCCGATTCTTTTGACAAGCCCGGGATTGCGAAGACATCTTAAAAAAATGGTGGAATATTTTGTTCCAACATTGAAGGTTTTGTCACATAGCGAACTATTAAGTGATATCAAATTTACTTCAATAGGAGAGGTTAGAATAAACAGTGCAAATTCATAAGTATAAAGCGAAGTCAATAAGCGATGCTATATCAATGGTTAAGAACGAACTTGGCCAGGATGCTATGATTTTATCTTCCAGAAAGATTAACGGAAATGCAAGTAATCATGCTTTTGAAATAGCTGCAATAGCCTCTAACGCAGATACTCTTAATACTTCTTCAGGACATTACGAAGAGGTTAAAACCGAGCTGACGAACATCAGGGAAATGATATACATTTTGAATAATTCCGGTAGTTTTGTCGATAAATTAATGGTGAATCCTGAAACATTATTAATTTATGCAAAACTTCTCAGAAACGGTATTAATGACTATTATGCAAGAATGCTTCTCGAAAAAGGTGGAGCCTTCGAAAACAGCATGCCAGATAATTTAAAAGCAATTAAAACACAAACTCTTAAGGCTTTAATGGAAAAAATCGGGATACATAAGCCATTCGAAGTCACAGCCGGTAAACAAACTATTGCTGCTATGGTTGGCACTACCGGTGTGGGAAAAACAACTACTATTGCAAAGCTTGCTGCTCAGCTTACGCTAAAGAGCAAAATAAAAGTCGGGTTAATATCTATAGACAGTTATAGAATCGGAGCAATGGAGCAGCTTAAGACTTATGCAAATATTTTGGGGATTCCTTGTATTCCTGCATTCAACAGAAAAGATCTGATAGCGGCAATAGGAAAACTAAAACAGATGGATGCAATTATAATTGATACAGCCGGACAGAGTCAATACGATGAAAAAAGGATTGAAGAGCTGAAGAATATAATGACGGATGATTTGGAAATACAATCTCATTTGCTTCTCAATGTATCAACTGCGGAAGAGGAAATGAATAAAATTGCAATTAATTTCAGCCATCTTAAATTTGTCAGCTATATTTTTACGAAGCTGGACGAATCCGAAAAGTATGGATCTATTATAAACCAATTAATGAAAAAACAGTTTCCAATATCATATCTGACCACAGGACAGAATGTCCCGGATGATATTGAACAAGCGTCAAAAAACAGAATAGCAAAGCTATTGTTTAATAAGAACTGACGGACTTGTAAAAATTCTTAAGAGGAGGCCATTTTCCACAACGTGAATGTCATTTTATTGACTATTTACGAATGTATTCAAAGTTGATCGGTATCGCGTATCGAATATCTAGTTCGATGTGTAAATTTCAACAGTCCGGAGATGTTGAAACAAATAAATTAATCGGAGCTTACTGTAATGGATCAGGCGACGCATTTGAGACAAATGATAGAAATAAAATCTCAAAATATAATTAAACAAAAAACAGACAGAGCTGTTGAAGCGGGTTTAAAAGCTAAAGTCCCCAGAGTGATTGCTGTCGCCAGCGGGAAAGGGGGTGTAGGAAAAACCAATATAGTCGTTAATCTCGCTATTGCTTTTCGGCGAATTGGTAATCGTGTTTTGATTTTTGATGCCGATCTGGGATTGGCTAATATCGATATTATATTCGGTCTCAACCCGAAGTGTAATATAGAAAATATGATTAAGGGAGAAAAGGAACTCTCTCAGGTTATTGTTAAAGGCCCGGAAGGTGTCGATATTATCCCGGCAAGTTCGGGTGTTCAGGAATTGACGCAATTGACAGAAGGCCAGAAGATGAATCTGTTGAATGAGTTTGATATGCTAAACCGTATGTACGATTTGTTGCTTGTTGATACTGGCGCCGGCGTATCTTCAAATGTTATATATTTTAATCTTGCCGCAGAAGAACGGATGATTGTTGTAACTCCTGAACCTACTTCAGTAACCGATGCTTATGCCCTAATAAAAATATTGTATTTTAAATACGGGATAAAAAATTTTTATCTGTTACTGAATATGGTGAATGACGAAAAGGAAGCAAAATCAGTTTACAGCAAATTTTCAAAAGTTGTTGATAGATTTATGGGCGGAATTTCCATAGACTATGCTGGTTTTATTCCCCGTGATAAATTTTTGGTAGAAGCTGTTTCACGTAGAAAACCGGTTATGCGTGCTTACCCGGATGCTCCATCGTGTAAAAGCTTTAAGTTATTGGCCGACTATCTCTCAAAAAAAGAAAAAACAGAACAGATTGACGGCAATATTAAATTTTTCTGGAAAAGACTAATCGGCGGAGAAACCGATGCTGACAATAAGCGCTGAAATTAATCGATATGTAGAAGCTTCTCAACTTAACTTTGAAGAACAAAAAGTAAGTCATAGAGAAAAACTCATCATGAAATATGCGCCGCTTGTAAAATACATTTCAGACAGGCTGGCGATTCGAATGCCATCGCATATTTTAAAAGATGATTTACATAGCGCCGGAATATTGGGGTTGTTTGATGCGATCGATAATTTTGATTCCAGCAGAGGAATCAAATTTGAGACTTACGCATCTTACAGGATAAGAGGCGCTATTCTGGATGAAATGAGGAAACTGGATTGGATTCCAAGATCTGTAAGAAAAGATATTCAGACAATTGAAGCTGCCATATCAGCTGCTCAGGTAAAACTTGACCGAACTCCGGAAGATGAAGAAATTGCTCAGGAGATGGGAGTCAATCTTGAAACCTACTACAAAATGATAGACAGGACACATAATATAAACCTTTTAAGCCTTGATGAGCCTACTCGTGGCACAACAATTACTGCTGTTAACAAAATAGAATCAGACAATCCATCGCCTTTCGATAAAATCAAAAAAAGCGAACTCAAGAAAGTAATTGCGGGCGCTTTGGCTAATCTGCCCGAAAAAGTCCAAATGGTCATTTCGCTATATTATTTTGACGAGATGACCTTAAAGGAGATTGCAGAAATAATGGGATTGACTGAATCACGGATATCCCAGATACACTCAAAGGCTATCATCATATTAAGGACAAAGCTGAAAGCATATTTTGAAGGTTGAGTATGGATTCGAATAAAACCGGTATTGAATATGAGCAGTTTAACGGAGATGAACTATCGGAACCGGAAACTGATGAACAATTCACCGGAGATGAACTATCGGAACCGGAAACTGATGAACAATTCACCGGGGATGAACTATCGGAACCGGAAAGTGATGAACGATTCACCGGGGATGAACTATCGGAACCTGAAAGCAAAAAAATAATCATTGGAAAGGAAATAGACGGCTTTGAAAATGATAAACGTTTGACCGGGAAAGAACATGACAAGACTGGTAGTAAAATAGAAAATAAAACGATTCAGAACGATTCATCTGATAGCCGGAAAGATTTGAATCCGGTTGATGAAGAACTGACTCCAACCAGGAAGAAAAAATTTACAGCTGTTCATAAAATATCCGGTATAGTTATTTTGGTATGTCTTATAGCATCATGCATATATTTTTTTATCTTGAGACAGTCCGAAGTGCAAGATAAGCCAATAACGGCAAATAAAATATCGGCGAAGATCGAAAATCAGGCATTAGTGTTCGAAACGTTTATAGTTCCTTTTGAAGGCAATAAGTATTACACATATATGCTGGTTGATGTTTCTTTTGATGTTCCCGTGAGTAAAACACGCTTTGAAATGATTGAAAAACAAAATGAACTTAGAAAAATAATATACGACATATTATTAAATGAGATTGGTGGTTCCAAATCCCTTCCGCCGGTGATTGATATAAAGAATAATATAAAGTCCGGAGTTAATGCGATTCTTGAAAAAGGGAAGATTGAAGAAGTATTTATAACAAAATATAATGCTGTATGACAGATTAATGGATAAATAAAATGAGCAGTTCATCAAATATTAATAGTATCTTAAGCCAAAGCACTGCTATTAAGGAAATACACAACGTCAGGAAGCAAAGTCTGGAATTAAACCAGCAGTATGTTGCTCAGCATGCTGAGATCCGGAAAGAGGAAGACAAAAGAAAAGTTCTGGAATCCAATGCTGGCGGTCATGTGGAAATCGGTAATGAAAATGAAAGAAACAAAATGAAAAGCAAGAATCAGGAAAAAACAAATTCTTCAAAAGATACAGCTGAGAATGAATCAAAACCTTCTGATGAACACATTATAGATATTACGGTGTAAATATGGCTATGTTTGATATTAAGCATTTAATTGTACTATTGATAAGCATTGACATCTTTATGATAATTACCTTTGTATATCTGATCAGAAAAATAAGATCGATGCCAAAAACGGAAAGATTCGAAGAAGGTATCAGGATTTTTGAATCTTTGCTTAGTGATGCGGATCAAATAACCGGATGTTTTGGCGAGCAGGTCAAGACAAAATATGACATGATCAAAAATATAAACGCACAACTGGACAGACGCATAGATAGTATAAACGTACTATTGAGCAGAGCAGATATAATTCTTTCTTATAACGAGAAGAAAGCCGATCGGGCCGATCAGCCCGCAAAGTCGATTCTTCTTAAGCAAAAAGAAATTGTTGATCTTGATAGCAAGGGTTGTGATGTGGATGAAATTGCACACAGGCTTTTGATCCCGAAAGGCGAAGTTAAACTAATCCTTGAATTAAACAAACAAACAGCCTGATGACTAAATATAGCTGAATTCCAATATGATCGAATTTAATAATCTGATAAATTCAAAAGTCATGATTTATGACCCGGATATAAAGCGTTCAGCAAGTCCGGTCATGTTCGGCGAAAATGAAATTGTTAAAGGAAAGGTCATTGAAATTCTTGATTCAGAAACTGCAATTATCAATATTAAAGGACGAAACTTTAGCGCAAAGACTCTGGTTCCATTGAAAATCGGCGCAGATATGGCGTTTAAAGTTGAAAGATTAACGCCGGTCCCGGTTCTTAAGCCACTTGGCATTCAATTCGTTAAACCTGAAGCTGCTAGTATTCCAACCATATTGTCTGCCATAGAAGATAATTTATGGAAATCTGTGTTTGAAAAAATTACAACCGTCAAAGGTTCGACGCCTGAAAAGATATCATATAACCAAATTGTAGAAAATTTACCAAAAAAACTATTGGAATCCGGGAGATCTGAATATTTAAAGGAGATCATAGACCGGTCTGGTTTATTTTTCGAGGCGAAACTAAAAGGAGCGTTAGAGCAAAAGCCAATAAATGCAGAACAAATCAGGCAGCTCATAAACAATGATGTAAAAGGATTGCTTTCAGATTTACTTTCAAAAACAGATAACGAAGAGGCCAAACAATTACTGTCTGTTATAAAGAACTTGCAGATGCTTGATATATCAGGGCTTGAGCAGGAGAGAAAAATATTTATTCCTCTGCCTTTTCTACTGCCTGATGGGCAATTTTGCGTTGCGCAGCTGCTGTTCCAATTGCCAATGGTGCTAAAGGATGCCCCCGAAGAATCAGCGGAAGAAAACGGTCAGTTAAAGATATCCTTATTACTTGAACTTTCCTCCCTTGGTCCAATTCGGGCGGATTTTACCTTAAATGGCAAAATGGTTTATGGAATGTTTAGAGCCTCCATTGCCGAGACTGTAGAAATATTAGAAACCGAAATGGATTCTTTTGTAAAAAACCTTGAGGATAAAGGATTTTCTATAAAGCACATTGAGTGCCGGCTTAAAGAGCCTGAAATTGTCACTGAACCGCTTTTATTGGATATGATCCAGGCAACAGAAAACAATATTAATCTGGTAGGATAGATGTACTCCTGAAAAAAGCGGTTTTTGATTTTTTGCGAAGGTATAAACAGATGACTTCAAAAAAAGGATCCAATAAGGCAGTAGCATTAAGATATACTCCCGAGCGAGAGCATGCTCCACGTGTTGTAGCAACAGGTAAGGGAACGGTTGCGGAAAAAATTCTTCAGATTGCAAAGGAACATAATATTCATATTCACAATGATCCTGATCTGGTTGAAATGTTGTCTCAGCTTCAACCGGATCAGGAAATTCCGCCTGAACTATATAAGATTGTCGCTGAAATACTTGTTTTCGTCTACTCCCTAACCGGTAAAAAAAAGTTTGGGTAGGAAAAAAATTCCCCCCTTTTGCCATGCTTGCCGATTAATTTTATCTGTTTATTTATTTGTCTGCGTTAAACTGACGGGCACAAAAAATATATAATGCAGAATACAGCGTCAGGAAAAAACAGCTTTATGCTGTGTTATCTATAGCGTTTACAAACATAATATCCCAATTTCTTAAATTTTCAGCAATAGTACTCTACGCAGGAAAACAACAATTATATATTTAGTATAAAACGTCTCTGGCACTGATATTGCTTCTGTTATTAATTAAACTCTGTTCAAATTACGATGAATCGCATTAAGCAGGTTTTCGGCTTATTGGCGGGGAAATAAACAAAATCGAGGTGGAAAATGATTTCAAGTAATTACAATTTGGTTGAAGGTTCTTTGATACAGCAGCTCAGGTTTGATACCCTTTCAAACAATCTTGCCAATGTAAATACTACTGCTTTTAAGCAGGATATTGTATCTTTTGATGAAAATTTATCTTTGAACAAGTCTTCCATCGATTTTTCTTCCGGTCCAATCGTTTATACCGGAAACTCATTCGATATTGCACTCGAAAGTCCGGGGTTTTTCAAGATACAGACCCCTTCCGGTGTAAAATATTCAAGAGATGGGGCATTCAGCCTTAACAGAGACGGTATGCTGGTTACTCGTAATGGAGATCAGGTACTTGGACAAAATGGTCCGATTAGTATATCCGGCAGTAATGTGATCATCGGATCTGATGGTCAAGTCATCGAAGACGGCAGCCCTGGTGATAAAATATTTGTCGCAGATATCAAAGATTTAAAGCTTCTTAAAAAAGAAGGCATGAATTACTATAGTTATGAAGGAGAAGCTAAAAATATAACAAGCGCCGGAAAAGTCAGCATTAAGCAAAATTATATAGAAAAATCCAACGTGAATATAACTGAAGAAATGATCAGGATGATTGAAACCTTCAGAACATTTGAATCCATACAAAAAGCGGTTCAGAATACGGATGAGACAACAGGCAAAATGGTCAATGATTCTGAGCTACTTTAATTGGGACACACAAAAGATACATATTAGTTAAACAGGAGGTATTTATGCTTAGGGGAATGTGGTCGGCTGCATCCGGAATGGATGCACAGAAAATGATGATAGATGTTATTTCCAATAACCTTGCTAACGTGAATACGGTAGGATTCAAGAAGAGCAGGCCTGATTTTCAGGATCTTATGTACCAGACCATGAGTCAGGGCGGATCAACAACTACTTCGGGAGATCAGATACCGGGCGGTATCCAGGTCGGCATGGGGACAATGCCGGTCAGTGTTCAAAAAATGTTTATGCAGGGCGATTTCAAGGAAACAAAAAATGAACTGGACATGTCCATAGAAGGAAAAGGGTTTTTCAAGGTTATAAGTAATGATGAGGAGGTTTATACCAGAGCAGGTAATTTCAAGATGGATAAGGATGGAAACATCTGTACTCCTAACGGTGAAAAATTACAGCCTGCTATGTCTATCCCCTCTGATACACTAACAATTAGTATTGACAAATCCGGAACAGTAACTGCTTTCGGTCCTTCCGGACAAGGAACCGTGGTCGGTGTGATCGAGTTATACTCTTTTGCGAATCCGGCAGGTCTTTTCAGCATGGGGCATAATAATTATAGATCAAACGATGCTTCAGGTGAAGCAATAGCAGGCGCACCAGGTTCGGAAGGAATGGGTACAATTGCGCAGGGCTTTATCGAGATGTCGAATGTAGATGTTGTTGAAGAAATGGTGGCAATGATTATGGCCCAGAGGGCTTATGAGGTATCCAGCAAATCAATTCAAACTGCGGATAATATGCTGCAGATGGCAAACAACATCAAGAGGTAATAATAATGAGTGAATCTGTGCGCACGATCATTATTCTTGTATGCCTTTTGCTTTTTGGCTCAGCTTTCGAAGTAAGTTCAAATGAGAATGTTCAAAAGACGAAGGTTTTGGATGATTCAAGTCAGCTAATACCGGAAGCTATGTTCAGGGAGGCTTATAGCCAGTTTATCTGTTCACGTCTGGAAAAGAAAAAGGACGATATCATTTTGTCCAGATTTACAGTTAGCGGCGATAAACCACTACCTGCCGGCAAAGTGTCTTTGAAGTTGTTCAATAAAGGGCGTGAAGAATTTGCAGGATACGTGCGGCTGATTGCAATTGTCAGTATTGATGACATTCCAAAAACGGAAGTAAAGCTTTCGGGCTGGGTTGATGTGTTTGATTCCGTGGTATGTGCATCGCAGAATTTAAATAGAGGAGATGTTATTACTGCCGGGGATATACATCTTGAAAGAAAAAATATCTCCCGTCTTAATTCAGACACTCTTAAGGATGTTGATCAGGCGATCGGTCTCATGGCCAAACATGATATAAAGGATAACGATTGTCTTAAAGAGTGGATGCTTAAGAGAAATCCGCTTGTTAACAAAGGAGATATGGTCACGATACTTGCGGAGCATGGAAGCATAAGAATTACAGCGCCCGGAAGAATTCTTGAGAAAGGATATATGGGTGATTATATCAAAGTTCAGAATGCGATGAGCAAAAAAAGTGTTTATGCAAAGATTATTAATGATTCAACTGTAGTAGTGGATTTTTGAGGGTAAAAATGATTCCAAAATACATTGCAGTATTATGCATTATGCTTGGACTGATTACAGGTTGTTCAGCCGGTTCTCAATATATTAAGCAGGCTGCTAAAACTGAAGTAAAAAGTACTACCAATGACCAGTCTCCTTATGCCTACCAGCCTCCTGAAAAATCGGAAGGATCTTTGTGGTCGGAATCGGAAGGCTCTTTTCTTTTTCCGGACAGAAGAGCGCGGCGTGTTGGCGATTTAGTTATCGTTAGAATTGTTGAAGATCCTGAGGCAAAACTTAATGCCAGCACCAATGCAAGCAGGTCGTCCGGTGTGGATGCTTCAAAACTGGAATTTTTGGGTTTTATGAAGGCACTGGCGGAAAAAAATTCCCGCCTTGCACAGGACCCGGGAAAGGATGATCTGATGCTTGCTTCTTTGGGGACAAAATTCGATGGCAAGGGTTCGAGTGATAGAGACGGACATATAAAAGCATATGTTTCTGCTGTAGTTTTAAAGGTATTTCCAAACGGGAACATGTTCATAAACGGCAGACGGGAAATAAAAGTTAATAACGAAACAGAATATATTACATTATCCGGAATAGTAAGAGCTGAGGATATCAGTACGGCAAACGAGGTATCTTCTGCCTATGTTGCTGAGGCTAAAATCTCTTATTCCGGAAAGGGTCCTGTAGCAGATAAACAAAGACCCGGATGGCTTATGGGGGTTATTGATTATGTATGGCCGTTTTAAGGTATTATTTTTACTGATAGTGGCACTGTGCCTGTTTATTCCTTCTGAGGGATTTTCAGCACGGATTAAAGACTTGTCTTCTATCAAAGGTATCCGGTCAAACCAGCTTTTCGGTTATGGTTTAATCATCGGGCTCAACGGCAGCGGAGATAAGAGCGGCACTACCTTTACAATTCAGGCCCTTGCAAATATGATGGAAAATATGGGAATACATGTGAGCCCGAGTGATATGAAGGTAAACAATATTGCTGCGGTTATGGTAAACGCAGAATTGCCGCCGTTTGCACGGACCGGGAAAAAGATAGATGTAACGGTTTCTTCCATTGGTGATGCCAAAAGCCTCCTGGGAGGAACACTTCTGCTTACCCCGTTAAAAGGTGTTGACGGGAAGATATATGCGCTGGCTCAAGGACCTATCGTAGTAGGCGGATTCAGCTCCGGTGGAGATGCCGGCGGTGGAGTAACAAAGAATCATCCAACGGTAGGAAGAATAGTAAATGGTGCAACAGTTGAAAAAGAAGTTCTTTTGTCGCTTGAAAACAGAAATGATCTGACTCTTATGCTGGATAATCCCGATTTCGTGACTGCAACAAGAGTTGCCGAAGCAATCAAGACCCAATTCGGAGAGGATCTTGCCAAACCGATCGATTCGGGCACTCTTAGAATTACAGTTCCTCCGGCATACCAAAATGATGTAGTCGGTCTGCTTGCAAAACTTGGTGATCTGGAGGTTAAGCCGGATATTGTGGCCAAAGTTATAGTCAACGAAAAAACAGGCACCGTTGTAATCGGAGAAAACGTCACAATTTCAATTGTTGCTGTTGCCCACGGGAACCTGAACATCCAAATAAAAGAGACAAAGGATGTTTCACAGCCATCACCGCTCGGCGTCTCCCGTTCTTCAAACGCGGCTCCGGCTCAGATGAAAAACGGTACGATAGTTGCGCCCGGAGGAGCTACCGTTGTCTCTCCGAATACAGAGATAAATGCCAATGAAGAAAAAGCAAGCCTGCTTTTGATAAATAGCGGAAAGACTGTTGGCGAACTGGTGCGGGCACTAAATGCGATAGGTGTGACGCCAAGAGATCTTATCACTATTCTGCAAACGATTAAAGCGGCAGGAGCGCTTCAGGCCGAGCTGGAAATAATTTAAAAGGAATAGATATGATTAAAGACATTACACAGGCTTCCGTTTCAGTTGATAATCAAAAAACTTCACAGGAAAAACTTAAAAAAACATGTCAGGATTTTGAATCGATTTTTCTGACATATATGCTAAAGACCATGAGAGCTGGTGTAACGGAGTCAGGTCTAACCGATAAAAGCCATGAGAGCAATATGATATATGCGATGTATGATGAAAAATTAAGTGAAGAGATGGCGGGAAACGGAGGGATGGGTCTGGCAAACATGCTTTTCGAGCAACTTAAGGATCGAAAATAAAAGACTCCTAAGAGTTCCATGTTATTATAAGCTGTTATAAATTATACAAAACTAATTAATTAAGAAAAGGGCGGAATCTGCCGATAACCAACTTGGAGAATTTGCTTTATGGAATATACTATGATTGAGTTTCTCGAAAATGGCCTGCATGAAGAGATATTTCTTTATAACGAGCTTCTTAATTGTTTTAAAAGGGAAAAAGAATCATTAATAAATATGGATTTGGATACTCTTTGGAAAATATCAAAAGAAAAAAATGAACTGTGTTCAATGATAAATTCCGCAGAGCAAAAAATATTTTCGATGATTCGCCCTAAATTAGATAAACAACATTTTGAACAATTTGAAAAAGCCGCCGGTTTTAATAGATGGTCGCAACTTTTGGTTCTTATAACAGATATTGTTGCGGAAAAGGACAAGCCAAAATTTAACAGATTATATTATTCGCTGCAAAAACTTAAAAGCGAGATCGATGCTATGCGCAAAGTTAATACGGATACGGTCGAGCATTCGCTTCAATTTCTTGATGAAATTATATCAATTATAACAGGACAGGCGCGCCAGGAAGCAATATACAATGACAGGTGCAGATATAATCATTCAGGAAATAAAATGCTTATGAGCAGGGAGGTCTGATCATGTCGAGTTTGGGACTTGTAGGGGATATTGCAAACAGCGCTTTATCTGCTCAGCGCTATGGTATTGAGGTGACTTCTCATAATATAGCCAATGTTAATACAGAAGGCTATACCAGACAAAACCCAATTTATGAGGCCAAACTTCCTGGATCTTACGGCACCTTAATTCTTGGCCGGGGTGTAGATACAAGCACTGTAAGAAGGATTTCCGATCAGTTTATTGAAAATCAGCTTATGCAGCAAAAATCGAGTTTGTCTTCTTTTGAGGAGATGGAAAAATATATTAAGGTTATTGAAGGGATCTTTAATGAAAATTCGCAGACCAGCATAAGCAACATGATGGCAGATTTCTGGAATTTGTGGCAGGATATTTCAAACAATCCGGCTGGATCTCCCGAACGAGGTGCTCTTTACGAATATAGTTCCCAGTTTGCAGAACAGTTTAATACTCTCGATATGAGTATGAATCAAGTTGAGATAAATTTGACTAGTTCTATATCTTCAGGAATTGGTAAAATAAATCAGCTTACCAGTGAAATTGCAAAAACCAATGGACAAATTGTTGGAATGGAAAGCGGTGGTTTGGCAAACGATTTAAGAGATAAGCGCAATGAACTGATATCACAACTATCAGGATACATTGATGTAAAATCATTTGAGCAGGACAATGGAACTATTACGGTAGTTACAGCAAGAGGTTGTGTATTGGTTAATGGGAATGACAGCAGTGACCTTGCCCTTGGAGGCGTAAATGGAAACAGGGTTGAGTGGCAGGGTTCAGGTGGAGCAACTACCGATATTACAGGCTATATCACAAACGGAAAACTAGGCGGATGGCTTGATATGCGCGACAAGATCCTTGCAAAGTATCAACTGGACATGGACTCTCTGGCCAAAGAATTTGCATGGTCTGTAAACCAGCAGCATAGCCAAGGGGTTGGGTTAAGCGCCTTATCGGCTGTAACCGGAACATATGCGGCTATAGCTACGGATCAAGCTGTGAGTACCGTTGACTCAGGGCTTGATTATTATTCCAAGATTAATGTTGGCAGTTTTAATCTATGGGTTTATGACGCCACAGGGGCTGTGGTTGGTCCGGGAGCAACCACTGTAAATATCGGTGCCGCAACAACTCTTGAGGATTTAGAAATTGCGATCGATGCGGTTAATGCCAATATTAATGCTTCCATAACAACCGATAACACCTTTAGCATCACGGCTGTCAATGGTTATACTTTCGCATTTTCCAAAGATACAAGCAATGTATTGGCAGCACTTGGAATAAACACTTTTTTTTCAGGTTCTAGCGCCGGTGATATATCGGTAAACGATTCGATCAGTTCAAATACTGATGCTATTGCTGCAGCCAGGGTAGGAACCGATGGCGCTTTTGCTTCAGGTGATAATGTAAATGCAATTGCTATGTCCAACATACAAAATGCGTCTATGCCAATCTCGATCTGGACCTGCGACCGAATAAATGGTAATACGGAAGGAAGTGTTACAAGCAGTCTGGAAGGCTATTATCATTCACTGGCTGGTTCCATTGGAACAAAATCGGCAGGAATTACAAGCAGCAAATCATTTAATGAAGTGATGTATCAAAACTTAAGCGGTTTGCGGGACAGCATATCCGCCGTATCATTAGATGAAGAGATGACTAACCTGATAAAATATCAGCATGCGTATTCGGCAGCGGCAAAACTGATCAGCATAGCTGATGAAATGTTACAAACATTGCTTAGTGTGAAGTAGAGTTGGGAGAATGTAATTATGCGGGTTACAAATAATAGCGTTTACGATTCTGTTAGATACAATCTGGGCAAGATCAGTGAAGATATGAGCAAAGCTAACAAAATCGTTTCTTCAGGAAAACTCATTTCGAATTTATCGGATGATCCGGTTGGCCTTACCCAATCATTAAAGATCAAGTCTGTTATTGCCGGTATTGATCAGTTGGGAAGAAATGTATCTTTAGGAAAATCCTGGCTTACCGCATCAGAAAGTGCATTGACTAGTGTGCAGGATTTGATTTCCGATACAAAAGCACTATGTATTCAAATGGCGACCGCGACTACAGGAGCTCCGCAAAGAGCATCAGCAGCAAGAACCGTTCAAAATATACTGGATGAGATTATATCGCTGTCAAACACTGAAGTAAGCGGAAGATATATCTTCTCCGGAACAAAAACTGATTCACTTGCATTTGATCAGAGCGGAACCTATTTGGGAAACGATGAGCCCTTTGCTGTAAAAATAGGAATGGATACAACTGCTTCAGTTGGAAGGAACGGCCAGGAAGTATTCGGAGCTATCTTTACTGTATTAAGTGATTTGAAAGACAAATTAAACGCCAACAATACGCAAGGGATTCTAACAAGCCTGGACGGACTCACTGATAATTTTAACAATATAACAAATACAATTTCTGATATCGGTTCCAAGATGAACCGAATGGAAATTAAAGAACAGATATTTCAGGATTTGAAGCTCGTCAACACAGATCGGCTTTCGGCTATTGAGGATGCAGATATAGCAGATGCAATTATCAATATTAAAGAAAAGGAACTCGCCTATCAGGCTGCTTTAAACTCTTCCAGCAAGGTAATGCAGTTGAGTCTGGCAGACTATTTGAAATAATGACTTAGGAAAGAGCTATGGGAAATTCATGCTGATAATTACGCGAAAAGCAGGTGAACGAATTACTATCGGCGACGATATTGTTGTTACAATAATTGAAGTCAAAGGGTCACTGGTCAAGTTAGGTATTGATGCGCCAAGATCTGTGAGCGTTCATCGTCAGGAAATATATGATAAAATCCGTGAGCAGAATATTAAAGCCTCAGAAATTGATGAATCCGATCTCACAATTGCTCTTTCCATAATAAATCAAAATATATCAGATGGTGATTCAAAGTGAAGATAAAGACAACTCGATTCGGGACTATCAGCGTAACAAAAGACAAAATAATTCATATGCCTTTCGGTATGCTTGGCTTTTCAGAAAAAAAGAACTTTATTATGTTCCGCCATAAAGAAAATTCTCCTTTCTTCTGGTATCAATCCGCAGATGATCCGATGCTTGCTTTTGTAATAACCAACCCTTTTATTTTTATGCCTGATTATAAAATTGATGCGGACGAGGCGGCAAAAGCCATGTCCTGGGATGATATCGGCGAGGATGATCTTGAGCTGTTTGTGGTTGCCAATATTCCCAAAGGCAACCCGAAAGAAATGACGGCCAATTTAATCGGTCCTGTATTGATAAATACAAAAAAACGTCAGGCGGTCCAGATGGTTATTTCAAACACTGATTACTCCCACAGATTTCCGATTGCAGTATAATGCTATCAATATTCTAAATAGAAATGGAGTCCCTGTGGGTAATGAGCGGCGCTTTAAACTTATATCCATGCTCTCAATTCGCACAATGCCGTGGAAACCATTAAATAAGGTTCTTTATGCAAAACAGCCAAACGTTGAATTTCTGATAATAACTCATTAAAAATCAAAGAGTCTATTTTCCTGTCGGACAATATTTCAGAAACATGTCCCCACATGTGTTCAAGGGTATTCCTCAGATTTCCAGGTGCTGGCTGTGTTTGAAGTATTTTTGTCAACTCTAAAGCAAGCTCATCAAATCCCTCATATTTTTTAGCGTTAGATATTTTATTGCCTATTGATTTATATAAAACCTGATTGCGTGCCATAACGGAATATTTATGCTGGGCCCACAAGTCCTGAGTATTTCCCGGAAGCGGAATTCTTCCAAGCGGCCGGTCTTTATATTTTTCTTCTAGTATAGCAAATTGAGCACCCGGAGAATCAATGAAGTTTTCCGGCCAAAGCTTTTCCCCGGAGAAAAGAGCAACAGCAGAATAATGCTTAAAATTTCTTAAATACATTTCAGAAACTAAAAGAGCGTGACGTTTGCAAAGTGCCCAGCCAAAAGCTTTCCAACGCAAAGTTTCAGGATGTCTTGAATAGCCCTTCTTGTTATTGCTGATAATAGATGCGATTGCATGCAGCTCGCGGTGTTCTCCAAGAAGACTCCGGTTATTCAGATACCCAGGATTTATATCCCATATTCGCATCTGTATATTTACCAAATTTTAAAATTCTGCTTTGCATGACCTATGCAGGGAGAGTGTTTATTCGCTCTCGGTCTGCTGATGGTCATGCTGTATTGTGTGTGCTCCTGCAACAACATAATTGCAGTCCTTTAAAGCAATAAAGGTAAAAGCATCATTTGCCATATATATAGCCTGCTCTTTGACCAATTTGGTTTCAACTCCGTCTTTTTCAATAAGCGCTTCACCGGATAGCAGATATATTATTTCGTCATGACCTTTGGGGGCTCCCATTTCTCTTCTTTCATTACGGGGTACTTCTCCGTAAACAAAATATACGCTATGCTTTCCGATTTCTCTGGAACCAATTATATATTCTTCCCAATCATTCTGGAAACAGTCTTTGATATTAAATATTTTCATATTATTACTTCCTTTCATTATTTAGATATTCCATAAACAGCGCACATAACAGGATCGGGAGCAAAAGAATTCGAAGCGCGAAAACGGCAACCCCCAGTACATTCTGCCAGTACCGGGCAGCTTTTGCATTCAAGCCGGTCAAGCGGTATATGTCCAAGTCTAAGCCATGCATCTTTTAACCCATCTCTTGCATCGCCAAGTATATCCTGGCTGTAAAATCCGCATTTTACAGCATTTCCGTTTGGCATAACAGTTATCAGATGTCTTCCGCAGGCAAAGCCTTCGGAAGACCCGTGATAGCCGCCGCCGAATGAATAAGCCAACAGTGGTACAGCTTCTTTATATGACACCATAAGATGCCGGTTGTTTTCAAGGGAGCCTGCGGCAACAGGAAAATCAATTCCCCATTCCAGACCTTTAGTTTGTTCTATGAATTTTTCCATCTTGTCAAATTCATCAAGGTTGCCCCTGTGAATCATTGTAGCAAATGAAACGGGAACTCCAGCTTCCATTGCTGCTTTAATTCCTTTCATTGTTCGCTTAAAAGTTCCCTTGCCCCTAAGCATATCGTGACCTTGCTCCCATCCGTCAAGACTGAATTGTATTTCATCTACGTTCAGCCAGCCGATGTTATCGGGATTGATGAGCGTACCATTTGAAAAAAGTACTCTTCGCAAGTTCAGATCTGCGGTTTTTGCAATAAAACTATTCAGGTCTTTATACAAAAGAGGTTCACCGCCTGAAATCATGGCCTTAAGCCGCCTATATCGGAAAATTCACGAGTAATTTTAAGCGCATCACCTAAAGCCATATCGCCATGTTCTGATGAGCCGAGATAACAATGAAGGCATTTAAGATTGCATCTGTTCAGCAGTTGCAGCTCAAGATATCTTAGAGACGGATTTACGGCCTCATTAACAAAAATGTTCACAGGATCAGGTGAGACAAGAAGCTCAAGCAGTTCTTCTTCTATGCAGTACCGGACAAAACCGGAATCTGAAGTAAGATCTTTTCCTTTGCTGGTGCCGTTGCATTTAGTTAAAAAGTCTTTAGCAAGATTATCAATTTCGTAAAGTTCATCCTTTGCCGCATGATATACGAAAGGATTTTCCAGAATCTTTATAGAGGCTTTTTTATGAAGCCGGAGGTAAGCCGAAGCCCAGTTCAGGTCATTCACAAGAAAGCTCCATATCCGATTCGTTAATCATATTATTTTCTTTTAAAAGTGCCAGCAGTATAAAGCCTCCGCAGGGTTCAGTGTTGTCAGGAGGATTTTCCGACTGGAAATCACAGTCTTGTTCCCGAAAAGAACATCGACTGCAAACATATGTTTCCAGATTTTTTTTATGCTTTTCCCATAAAACGGGTTCTTTTTTATATCGGGAGATCTTTGATGAATCAATACGGCCATTGCCGACAAGCATTTCCACAACCTGAGCCCCCATGCAGGACATGTCTTCTTTTTTTTCTTCTTTAAAAAACACGCAGTACGGGCGGCATATATATACTTTGAACAGATTTTTATTCATGATTTTTTATATTGTGATACAAAACAAATGATGGCCTGAGTATGATTTCGCAAACCCAGGCCATCTTCTTTCTTAAAAAACTCTTTGGATCAGCAGGCATGTTTACATTTGCACAGACCTGTTGAAACCTTTTTAACTTTCTTAATTTTCATCGTTTTACCTCCTTTGAGTCCAACGCAGAGATCGGCCAAAATAGGGCGTTTTGCAATTGGCTCCTTTGTTAAGAAGTTAACTTATGAGCTACACAATACAAAATCAGCTTATTCTTAGTATAATTCCTATTTGTTAAAAATCAATACATTATAGAGCCAGTTTCAAAACGTTTCAGTTTGGTCAAGGTCAAGGCGGGTTAAAATTTTAACCGCAGGAATACATGGGGTATTTCGAGGATTAAAAATTTCACCCAACGCAGAGATCGGCCAAAATGGGACGTTTTGAAACTGGCTCTATAATGAACCGCAATAGCTATCTATTTTTATTTTATAATAATCCTTGAACCCTTCGAATATTTATCTATTGATCTAGGATGTAAAGGACATTCCCGGCTTAAGCGAATAAATTTTGCTTTGCGTATTGCAGAAGAATTCAAAAAACAACTTCTCCTTAAAATACCGGCATATCAAGCACATTCTAGATGTTCTTATTCTTTTTCTTTCAGAGTTTATAGTACAGACTTATCAAAGGTTTTCTGGTTGGCTGATATCCTGTGGTTATGGAAAGATATCTGTAGAAATAATTTTGTCTGGTAAGTTTTGCTTACAATCATGAATATAAAAAAACTTAAAGAGGATACACTCTAATTCTTATTTGCCTCGGTAGTTTCAACGCAGTTCCGATAGGTTAACTCTCCAAAATAACCAGATAAAACGTTTGACAATATATCACCGGTAGATATAACAATGACATTGTTAACTTTAGTTTAGGCACATAATCACCAGTGGCTCGAACATAGGGTACCAATATACCTACTTAAGTAAATAGATTTCTCAAAAAGAAATCATAGACTTTCCGGGGGCAAAAATGAGTAAGGCCAACAATGGGGCTAACCTGGGATTTGAGCGTGAGCTATGGCAGGCTGCAGACGCGCTACGTTCCAATATGGATGCGGCTGAGTATAAGCACGTTGTGCTCGGACTGATCTTCCTGAAGTATATTTCCGATGCATTCGAGGAACAGCATGCCAATCTGGTAGCCGAACGTTCCCTTGGAGCCGACCCGGAAGACCCCGACGAGTATAGGGCTGTAAACATATTCTGGGTGCCCAAAGAGGCGCGCTGGCCAAATCTCAAGTCCAATGCAAAACAGCCAACCATCGGCAAGTTTATCGACGATGCAATGATAGCTATCGAGCGTGACAATCAGTCGCTAAAGGGCGTGCTTCCCAAGGATTATGCTCACCCCCGTCTTGATAAACAGCGGCTTGGGCAACTTATCGACCTGATCGGCAATATCGGGTTAGGAGACAAGGCCAACCGCACCAAGGACATTCTTGGCCGGGTTTATGAGTATTTCCTCTCTCAGTTTGCCAGCGCAGAAGGCAAGAAGGGCGGTCAGTTCTATACGCCGCGCTGCATTGTGCGTGTTTTGGTCGAGATGCTGGCGCCTTACCAGGGTAGAGTCTATGATCCGTGTTGCGGTTCCGGAGGCATGTTCGTCCAGTCGGTTGAGTTCGTGAGGGCTCATGCCAGCGGTAATGGGAATGGTGGAAAAACAAAGGCCGATGTCAGTATCTTCGGACAGGAGTCAAACCACACCACCTGGCGATTAGCAAAGATGAATCTTGCTATCCGTCAGATTGAGAATAACCTTGGAAAGGAACATGCCGACAGCTTTCATCACGACCTTCACCCCGACCTCAAGGCCGACTATGTTATTGCCAATCCGCCATTCAATGATTCAGACTGGCGCGGGGAGCTGCTCAAGGAGGACAAGCGATGGAAATTCGGTATACCACCTGCCTCTAATGCCAACTTTGCCTGGGTCCAGCACTTTATCCATCACCTTGCTCCGAAAGGGCTGGCAGGTTTTGTCCTGGCCAATGGTTCAATGTCATCCAACCAGTCCGGCGAGGGTGAAATCCGCAAGAACATTATTGAGGCCGACATGGTGGATTGTATGGTGGCAATGCCCGGCCAGCTCTTCTATTCCACTCAGATTCCAGTCTGCCTGTGGTTTATCACCCGTGATAAAAAGAACGGCCGTTTCCGCGATCGGCGCGGCTACACGCTCTTTATTGATGCCCGCAAGCTGGGGACGATGATTGACCGCGTTCACCGCGAGCTGACCGAAGAAGATATCCACAAAATCGCCGGCGTTTACCATTCCTGGCGTGGTGATATTGGGGCGGTTCGCGAACCGGCTCTACCGCAATATGAAGATATCGCCGGTTTTTGCAAGAGTGCCACAATTGATGATATCCGCCATCATAATCATATCCTCACGCCTGGGCGTTATGTTGGCGCGGCAGAAGTCGAAGACGACGGTGAGCCGTTTGATGAGAAGATGACCAGACTAACAATCGAACTGAAAAAACAGATGGCGAAAGAAGCCGAACTCGACAAACTTATTTGGGCCAACCTGGAGGACATCGGGTATGGCGGATAAGAAAATGAAGACGGATGACTCACGCCGAACACTTGGGCAAAAGCGACCAGGGGCATCCTTTCCTGTAGCCCCTCCCAAGTCCGAATTGCCCGGAGACTATGCTGGTCTTCTTGCTGATCTGAAGAATCGTATTGCTGCGGAACGCCTGCGGATGACAATGACGGCAAACGCTGCAATGATAATGCTTTACTGGGATATCGGACAGTCTATTTTAGAGCGGCAGCGAAACGAAGGCTGGGGTGCCAAGGTGATTGACCGTCTTTCCGCCGATTTGCGTGATGCCTTTCCGGATATGCATGGTTTGTCTCCGCGGAATCTCAAGTACATGCGAAAATTCGCTGAAGCCTGGCCGGACCGGAAAATAGTGCAGCGGGCCGCTGCACAAATTCCATGGAGGAGCAATCAGGCCCTGCTCGATAAACTCGACAACCAGGAAACCCGCTTGTGGTATGCCGAAAAAACCATCGAAAACGGCTGGAGCCGGGATGTACTTTCTCTGCAAATCGAATCCTGCCTCCATGAGCGCCAGGGCAAAACCGTCAATAATTTCTCGGTAACACTTCCGCCCGCCGACTCCGACATGGCCGCCCAGATTTTCAAGGACCCGTATCTCTTCGATTTCATCGGAACCGCCGACCCGCGCCGTGAACGCGAGATCGAACAAACCCTGGTCGATCATATTCAGAAATTCCTCCTGGAACTCGGGGCCGGTTTCGCATTTGTCGGCCGCCAAGTACCGCTTGAGGTCGGCGATCAGGATTTTTTCATCGACCTGCTGTTTTATCATTTCAAACTGCGTTGTTTTGTGGTTGTGGAACTGAAGGCCGTGGCTTTCGATCCTTCATTTATCGGCAAAGTGAACCTATATCTCTCTGCAGTGGACGACCTGCTGCGTCATCCTGATGACAAACCGACCATCGGGCTTTTGCTTTGTAAGGGTAAGAACAGGCTGGTAGCCGAATACGCCCTGCGTGACCTTCGCAAACCGATTGGCGTTGCCGACTGGGAAACGCATATTGTCGCATCCTTGCCGGAAGAGCTGAGGGGTAGCCTGCCGACTATCGAGGAGATCGAGGCTGAACTGGGTGAATTAGTCAAGCCGAAGCCGAAAAAAGCTACCAGCAAAAAGAAAGGCGATAGGAAATGACCGCCAGAATGGGTGAGCATACCAAACATACGGTTTACGGTTTAATGTCTGCTCGATTTGAAAGTTCACCACTTGTTGATCTTTGCATCGCGGACGGTGGTGTTCAGACTGGCCCTTTTGGTAGCCAACTTCATGCGAGTGATTACGTTGACTATGGCACTCCGATCATCACTGTCGAACATTTGGGTGATAATCGTATTATACATAACAACCTTCCGCGTGTCACCGATGAGGACAAGGATCGACTGTCTCGGTATACACTGGTCACCGGTGATATCGTCTTTAGCCGGGTTGGATCAGTTGATAGGCGGGCAGTTGTCCATCCTGAGGAAGACGGCTGGCTATTTTCCGGTCGATGTCTTCGCATTCGCCCGGATAAAAATAAGATCGATCCTGGCTTCTTGTCATGGTTTTTTGGTTTTCCGGGATTTCAGGAACATATTCGACAGATAGCTGTGGGCGCGACGATGCCATCACTCAATACGAAGATTCTTGGTGATGTGCCAATTTACTATCCGTCATCCCCCACGGAGCAACAGGCTATCGCATGCATTCTTGGTGCATTGGACGACAAGATCGAGTTGAACCGGCAGATGAACCGGACACAGGAGGAGACGGCGCGGGCGATCTTTAAGAGCTGGTTCGTGGATTTCGACCCCGTCCGTGCCAAAACTGATGGTCAGCAGCCCCCTGGCCTCAAGCCTGAAATCGCCGCCCTTTTCCCGGACACTTTTGAAGACTCCGAACTGGGTGAGATTCCTGCCGGTTGGAGAGTGCGGCCCATCGGTGATGTTGTGCAGGTGCTAGGTGGTGGAACACCTAGCACCAAAGAACCTGATTACTGGGAAGGAGGGTTCCACCCATTCTGTACTCCCAAGGACATGTCTTCGCTAACGGAACCAGTGCTGCTGGGAACGGAACGCCATCTAACCGATAAAGGGCTCACCAAGGTCAGTTCGGGGTGCTTGCCAATAGGAACGGTTCTATTGTCGTCGCGCGCACCCATAGGGTATTTGGCCATTGCTGAAACACCCGTGTCCATAAATCAGGGGATTATTGCGATGGTCTGTGACGGTGGGCTGCCGAACCTATACGTTTTGTACTGGACCAGAGCCAACATGGAACGAGTACTTGCTAACGCTAACGGCAGCACGTTCTTGGAGATCAGTAAGCAGAACTTTCGTCCGATTTCTGCAGTCATTCCACCACCGACTATCCTTCGGCGATTTATGCAGATCGTCGATCCGCAGCATCAACGGGTCGTCTTATCGCTTCGACAGATTCAGCATATCGCCGCCCTTCGCGACACTTTGTTGCCTAAGTTGTTGTCCGGTGAACTCGTGGTAGCAGAAGCTGAACGAATTGTGGGGAGGGTGATCTGATCATGGATTTTCTTCATCCCGTCTTTGAGGATCAGCTTGAGTTACAACCAGATGCTAAGGGCAACGTCGTCATCGGCGACACGATCTTTTCCCCCGTTGCCATTCTTCGTGCTGATCCCTCCGCATACGAGGATGAATTCTCCAAGTGGATGAGCGACCGGTGGATTCCAGAGCAGAATGAGTTATTGGAGGAAATCCTCAGCATTCACGCAAATCGGAAGCGGTTCGTTGATTTGTGTGCCACGTTAAAGAATGGACACCTAATCCCTCTTGTTGGCAGCGGAATGTCGATTCCCACGGGCCTTCCGACATGGTTGGGGTTTCTGCGCATGGTCCGGCAGCATTCATCCATGCCGGAAATAGAACTGGAAGACTTACTATTACATTGTGCATACGAAGAGGCTGCCGAGCGCCTTGCCGCAGCCATGCCTGGAAGGCTCTTCGATGAGCGAATAGAACATGATCTACGGATCGATGATACCAACGCAATATGTGGAGCTGTGGTCTTTTTGCCTGAACTATTCGACAAGCTGGTCCTGACAACGAACCTTGATGACCTGCTGGAGCGAATGTATGAACTACGCAATCGTAGGTTTAGCCATATCTTGGCCGGAAAAAGCATTAGCGAATATCGAAAGGTCAAGGCAAACTCCGAACGCGTTCTCTTGAAGTTCCATGGTGACTGCCGATCACGTGATGGACGAGTACTCGGAAAAACCGAATACGAGCAGGCATACTGCAACGGATCTCCCATCAAGGAAGAACTAACTACTGTCTATAGAAACCATAGCATCTTATGCCTCGGTTGCAGCCTGGAGCCAGACCGCACCGTAGAGCTACTGGCCGAGGTTGCAAAGATTGATCCCGGTATGCCCAAGCACTACGCGTTCTTGCAGCACCCAAATAATGCAGACATGCTACGACAGAGGGAGCACTTCCTGACCGACCGCGATGTATTTCCGATCTGGTATCGCGACTACCATGATGAATCAATTAAAGCATTATTTGTCGGCATGATGCAACACTTGGGGAGGCTATGATGCCTAACTTCACCGAATCTGTTGTCGAGCAAGCTACCTTGGCCTGGTTGGAGAGCATGGGCTACCTCGTCTTGTCGGGGTTGGAAATTGCTCCAGGCGAACCGGCCGCCGAGCGAGAAGATTACGAACAGGTCTGTCTTCCTCGACGGTTGAAACAAGCGCTCCAGCGGCTGAACCCGCATTTGCCGCCTGATGTAGTTGAGGAGGCATTCCACAAGCTGAAGCGGCCGTACTCGCCTTCGCTGGTGGTGAACAACCACATCATCCACAAACACCTGGTTGATGGAGTGCCGGTCGAGTATCAGCGTGCTGATGGATCTATCGGCGGCGATCTTGTTCGCGTGTTTGACTATGATGAGCCGGAAAACAATGAATTCCTTGTAGTTAACCAGTTTACGGTGGTTGAAAATCAGCATGAACGACGGCCTGATGTTGTGCTTTTTGTCAATGGCTTACCATTGGCGGTTATAGAACTGAAGAATGCTACCACTGAAAATGCTTCCATATGGTCGGCTTTTAATCAGCTTCAGACCTACAAAATGCAAATTCCGTCGCTTTTCTCTTTTAATGAAGCGCTGGTGATCTCTGATGGCGTACAAGCTCGAATTGGCACTCTGACGGCCGACCGTGAGTGGTTCATGCCGTGGAGGACCATCGAAGGCGAGGATTTGGCTGACACGCGGTTGCCTCAGCTTCAAGTTATGCTTGAGGGTGTGTTTGAAAAGCGGCGGTTTCTGGATCTGATAAGGTATTTCATCGTTTTTGAGGATGTAGGCGGTGGTGTGCTGGCTAAAAAGATGGCCGGTTACCATCAGTATCACGCAGTAAATGTGGCTCTGGCTGAAACAATTCGAGCTTGTGTGCCGTCGACAAAACAAGAACAAATCGGAGAGGAATTAGGAAGGTTTTATGCCAAGGGGCAGCGTGAGGCCAAACCGGGTGACCGGCGTGTGGGGGTTATCTGGCATACCCAGGGATCGGGAAAAAGCCTGACTATGGCTTTTTATGCAGGCCGGGTAGTAATGCATCCGGTTATGAAAAACCCAACGCTTGTAATAATAACCGACCGCAACGATCTGGACGACCAACTTTATGGCACTTTTGCCCGCTGCAATGAACTGTTGCGCCAGAAGCCGGTTCAAGCCCAGAGCCGGGCTCATTTGCGTGATCTGCTGCGCACAGGTTCAGGCGGTGTTGTATTTACAACGGTTCACAAGTTTTTCCCTGTCGAAGGCGAGGACCAACATCCCCTGCTTTCCGATAGACGTAATATTGTGGTTATCGCCGATGAAGCTCATCGAAGCCAGTATGATTTTATTGATGGATTTGCCAGGCACATGCGCGAGGCGCTGCCAATGGCATCTTTCATAGGGTTTACCGGTACCCCCATAGAATTGATTGATAAGAACACCAGGGCTGTATTTGGTGATTACATCAGCATATATGACATTGAAAGAGCGGTAAAGGATGGCGCAACAGTTCCAATATACTACGAGAGCCGATTGGCAAAACTGGAACTGGATGAGAAAGAACGACCTCACCTGGATGAAGATTTTGAGGAAGTTACCGAAGGCGAGGAGGTTGATCACAAAGAACGGCTCAAAACCAGATGGGCACAGCTTGAGGCTTTGGTCGGCACAGAAAAACGTTTGGCATTGATCGCCAGTGATCTGGTAGACCATTTTGAGCGTCGCCTGGAAGCAATTGACGGCAAGGCCATGGTGGTTTGCATGAGCCGGAGGATATGTGTTGATCTATATAACGCCATAGTATCAATCCGGCCTGATTGGCATTATGAGGACGATGACAAGGGCTTTATCAAGATCGTGATGACCGGTTCAGCCGCCGATCCCATTGGTTGGCAGAGTCATATACGCAACAAACAACGAAGAGAACAACTGGCCAAGAGGTTTAAAGATCCTAAAGATGGATTTAAGATGGTGATCGTACGCGATATGTGGTTGACAGGTTTCGATGTGCCGTGCCTACATACCATGTATGCGGATAAACCCATGCGCAGTCATGGCTTGATGCAGGCAATTGCCAGAGTTAACCGCGTATTTAAGGATAAACCCGGAGGCCTGGTGGTTGACTATTTGGGTTTGGCTCATGAACTTAGGGCTGCATTGGCAAACTATACGGAAAGTGGGGGCACGGGCCGGACAGCCATTAAACAGGAAGAAGCTGTGGCAGTAATGCTGGAAAAATATGAAATTTGCAGTGGAATATTTCATGGTTTTGATCGAACTGTCTGGAAAACCGGAAAGCCACAGGAACGGCTTTCTATTCTGCCGTCCGCACAAGAACACGTGCTTTCAATACATGATGGCAAAAGCCGCCTGAATAAGGCTGTTAGTGATCTGTCCAAAGCATTTGCCTTGGCTGTGCCTCACACGAAAGCAATGGAAATACGCGATGATGTTGCTTTTTTCCAGGCTGTTAAAACGGTTCTGGCCAAAGGCGCTTATACTTCAGGTCACAGTCCGGAAGAGCTGGATCATGCAATTCGGCAGATAGTGTCAAAGGCCGTCTCATCTGAGGAAGTAATCGATATATTTGCCGCAGCCGGTCTTGATAAACCGGATATATCGATTTTATCTGATGAATTTCTTGCGGAAGTACGTGGAATGCCGCACCATAACCTTGCAGTGGAGATTTTACGCAAGCTCTTGGATAATGAAATCAAAACGCGTAAACGCAAAAATATTGTTCAAGCACGCTCTTTTTCAGAAATGCTGGAAAATTCCATTCGGCGATATCAGAACCGCGCAATCGAAACAGCACAAGTAATTGAAGAGTTGATCTCTTTGGCTAAAGATTTGAGAGAGGCGGATCGCAGGGGAGAAGCTTTAGGCCTCACAGAAGATGAAGTTTCATTCTATGATGCTCTGGAAGTTAATGACAGCGCTGTGAAAGTACTGGGTGATAAAACACTTAGAATGATTGCCCAGGAATTGGTGCGGGCGGTACGCAGCAATCTTAAGACAGACTGGACGGTAAGAGAAAACGTCCGGGCTGAAATGCGTGTAATGATAAAGCGAATCCTCAGACGATATGGTTACCCGCCTGACAAACAGGCCAGAGCTACCGAGCTTGTTTTGGAGCAGGCTGAGGTGCTTTGTCAGGATTGGGTTGCATTATAGCGTTATTATATGGCTATAGGAGTTTTTACTTAAATGGAACTACGAGTAATCCTCTTAAGTTCAGAATGAAAGAGAGCGGTATGTTGCTCATTGTCAAACGTATGATCGAATATGACAAAAGTATAAATACAAAACCTCAGCCACTTCTCATTTTGAGATATTTTTCACATATCACAGTTCCTCCATAACCTTTGATAAGAAGAATGTATGAAAGAATTGCATTGATCTTAGGGTCTTTTATTCTTTTGAGCCAGTTTCAAAACGTCCCATTTTGGCCGATCTCTGCGTTGGGTGAAAATTTTAATCCTCGAAATACTCTATGTATTCCTGCGGTTAAAATTTTC
>JAHIFE010000151.1 GCA_018901125.1 Pseudomonadota bacterium
ACATGCCTTGTATTATTGTCAGTAGTCTCGCGAAATAAAACTGATTATTCCCGCATGTCGAACATTGAATTCCAATTAATCAATCGCGTTTTAAAACAAGAACTGGGGTATATAGCAGGTATCAGAACTTTTAAAAGTTGTGATTTGTCTGTGTTTGATCGACCTTATCACAATTTTTGGCAAAAAAAGCCACCCACAAGATATAGGGTTCTGCCCTCATAATATTTTCGCCGTAATATCCTTTCGTCTAAGTTTTATATTAATTTCTGAAAGCACAGAATTTCTCGTAAAGAAAAACCAGGACAAAACGGTTAAAAAATCATCAATTAAATAGAGGCGATTAATTGAACCATGAAATTAACTATATTTTGTCTTGAAGTGCGATAATTAGCATATAAAGCGGCATTTTCAGCTTGTTTTGATTGGTTGTGGCTTTATTTTTTAAAATGATTATAAATGATATCTAATTATTTTAGAGTTTTAATTTGAATAATTAGTTAACATTTGGTACCTATTGGCAAAATAATTTCAAAATTGGCTTTTTGTGCACAAAACGACAGGGTCTGTATAATAACTAAAGTTGGACCAGAGAGCAAAATGGATTCTAAAGCTATAACCAGGATAGAATGGCAAAAGTCGAAGACAAGACTTTTCACTTATGACGTCACTGAATTCGAAGATAGCGGTCCTTTGGACGATAATGTCGTGTGGAGAGGGGAGGAGTGGCTCAGAGAGTATACAGCTTACCCGGATGGTAGCGGCATAGAACCGGCGAACTTAACTCTTCTGCATTTCCTTCTCGAGCAATATAACATACCGACTGATATTCTCCCCATTGAGTCCGTTAGGCATATGTCTCCAGAGAAACTAGAATCTTTACAGGAGCAAATTTCCGCCCTTGGAGGTCCGGATCGCTTTAAAGCCATAATATCAAAAATCGAACAGCATGGTTTCAAAATACAGGGGTACCTTGGTGCAGGTGGCTGGGGGATTGTATTTCACATGCTCCGCTCTACTGATCATGCCACGGTCGCACTTAAAATACTCAAGCCCCCATATAGCGAGGAGTGGCGCAAGCGTTTCCTTCGGGAGGTCGAAATCTTGAGCCTTCTTGCCAACGATCTCAGGTTAGGGGGGCTGCTTGGAGCCCCATTTGATGTGGACGGACTGATGTGCCTTCCAATTCGATTTATCAGCGGGCGACCTCTGTCAGAGCTCGCTCTCCCCATCAATACACGTGATGCCCTAGAGATCGTGTGCGATGTGCTGTCCGTCCTTGACACCTTTCACAAGAAAGGCGTCATCCATCGTGATCTTCATCTTGGTAACGTAATTCTGGGTTCCGATGGGGCACTTGTCGTTGTGGATTTTGGTGTTGCTCGTCAAGAACAGGTTACAGATTACACCTACACATTTAGACCCGTCGGGGCGATGTCACATTGCGCGCCGGAAAAATGGACGGATCCATCTACAGTAGGTGCACCTTCAGACGTCTTCTCTGTCGGTGTCATGTTGTATCGCCTTCTTACTTCTAAGTTCCCTTTCTGGGCTGAAAGCTACATTAGACTATATGAGCAAATCAGAAACGGCCGGTTCACTGATGTCAGCGAGGCCAATCCGAACGTTCCGCCTTTCATAAATATCGTGTTGAAGTCGTTGTTGGAACCAGACCGCCAACAAAGACCAGGGAAAGCCTCAGAGGCTCTCACTATGGTGGGTCATGCCAAAGCACTAGTCGACTTGGACGAAAGACAAAGAAGGAGACGGCATTCACCCCAACAATCTGCTCGACGCGGACGCACATAAGGTGGGGAAAGTGGGACGCTCGTAAAAAAGTAAATAATGAGGGAATAATATCTTGCACAAGGTGGCAGTGCACCATTGACAAAGGGCAGAAGTAAATAATAAAGGCCCAACAAAGGCAATACAGCCGATCGCTGCGCTCCGGCTGATTTTTTCGTTAGCATAAAATGAGGAAATAATGACATTCGAAACAGCAAAAATTATAGCTGCTTTTGGTGGTTTTGGACTCGGGATACTAAATTTGGGTATTTCAATTTACAAAGAATTTATAAAGAGACCCAAGTTAGAACTGGAAATTGTAATGTCCAATGTTTTTTACGTGAATGAAGGGGAATACAATTTTCAAATAAATATTTCATTAATTTCAAAAAATGGCCCCTGTTATTTAAAGGATATTTTTATAAAGCATCCTACAAACTGTATTGGCGGATACTCATCTTCAAATATTGTTAATTTCAATAAAGCTATCCAATATACATCAGCAGACCTTTTAGATAATTCTCAGGAAGAATTTAAAGATAATCTTTTAAAATTATTCAAAAATTCTATCTCCATGAGGGATTTAAAGATTGATGACAACTCCAGGAAATCGATGACTTTTGCTGATCGATTAATTACAAGACGTGAAATGGACGGCTATGAAGATTTCCCTCTGAAAAATTGGATCATTGTTATTGATTACGGGGATAAAACAATAACCAAATCTTTAACTTGGAATATTCATTCTAAAAGTAAAAAAGAAGGTTGCTGGGATAATCATCTATGAAATTATAAAATGCTAATCGGGTAGCCGGGGGTTATTAACCCCCAGCCCCCACACCACCCGGCATTCGGGTCCGCACCGGGCGGTTCGCGAAGATACCGGGCCATAGCCGGGTAATGACCTAAAACAGTTCTTTGAAAAACTGACGGCAACTGCTTTTGATCATCAGAAGCACCTTGTCCCATGACGCGCCTGTTTAGTTGCTCCCCCGTTCGGGTTCATCGCATTTCAGAGCTCATGGGGTATGCCACTGTTCTTCGCGTTTGGCCCTTCAGTGGGGTGAGACCTCCGCCGCCTCCGCATATGCGGGTCGCAGCTCGTTTCCGCTTGTCATTCCGCCAATAACAATGTCCGCACCTACTATGGCCTCTGCTGACTTCTGCCTGATCACCCTGCATGTTGCCATGCAAAGCGCTGTCTTTCGACCGCATGTCAGGCAGATCTCCCCGGATAAGAACGTGAATTTCACTACACAACCGCAGCATTTACCCTATCTCCTGAATCCCGGGCTTCGTCATGTTGTGCTGACTTACCCGGAGACTGGGCCTTTTATGCTATTTCTGATCGTCGGTTCATAGTTTTGCGCTCGGGCTTCCTTCAGACCTTTCCTCGCCGAAACGCCCTTGCCGTCGGCTAATGTTTGTGTCAATGTCTTTCGACATTGACAGGATTCACACATAGGGGACTTACACCCCATTAATTCACGCCCATGCCGGGCGTACACAATGCTTTTTCAGCGGAGCGCAAAAAACAGCGCCCGCTGAAAAGCGGCGTTATATTTGGGAATAAAATGGGAGAATACCTGTTTATAGCTATCGTTTCAGTTTTTTTAATTGAGGCTATAGGATTTGGAACTTGGTATTAAGGAGAAATAATGACTGGAACTCTTGACTCAGAGGAAAAAAGAAAACTACATTCCGAAATTAATCAGTTAGTAAATCAAAGATTTGTGTTAAATGGCGCCGCGATCACTCTTTTTGGCGTTATCACAGCTTGGGCCATCCCCAAAAATCAGTCACTACCAGACCCGAATGCTGCAAAACTGGCCTTTACCGCATCTATATTATTAATAATATTGTTATTTGCCCTTTACCTTGTTAGTCACCTTGCGAGACTTACCACACGAACACTCACAACTTATTTGATTGTACGTGGCGAATCACAATGGGAGTGTGATTGGAAAAATTATCGTGATAAAAAGAGCTACATTGCATACACAAAAAGTCAAACGTTACTTTTCTTAGTGCTTGGCTTTTTATCCACAATTGCACCATTAATTTTCCTATCCATATTTAAAATCACTCTCAATCCAAAAGAAGCGCTTTATGCTTTAGTGCTTTTTGAGCTTTTGTACACAGTTTTTGTTGCAGGGATGGGGTTCGGCAACTGGTTTTATCCGGAGCAAGATATTGAAAACCGATGGAATGAAGTGTTGAATAATAATCGGTGACACATGATACTCATTCAAACAACTTTTAGGACTTTGATATGGATTTATTCAATAAGATTACTATCTCCAATTTAATTTGGTATATCGTTCCTGGACTGGGAATGATTTTTTTTGTTTTATTTCCAATATTAGCCTTAAACCCTCACATTGTGAAATTATTTTATGAGCAAATTGGTGAAATTGGCTTATTAATTTTAGGAACCATTCTTGGGTTTCTATTTGAAGGTTTGCGCTTATATAGGTTCAGGCCAGGTTATTCGACAATAAAAAAGGGATTCTTTGATGAACTTACGAAAACTATTGGAACTGATTTGAATCCTTACTTTGTCCAATCGCATGTGGATGATTTTGCTAGAACAAAAAATTATGTGGGTCTAAGCTTGCATCATGCAATTTGGATAATGTTAGGTCAATTTACCATATTGTTTTTATTCGAGGCCCTTTTTTGGGGAATAATGGCCATATATAATTATTATTATATCACTCAATACTATTCTCTATTCGGTTTGAATATATCAAGAATAGAATACATAACATATTGCGGAGCATTCTCGGTCACTTTTTTATCAATTGGTTTGCGGTTAATGGTGACCTCAACTCAAGATCAGAAAAATACAAATAATATGTTTTTAAATTTTGCAAAACAGTATCGACATGACCTTCAAAAATTACTTAATATGGAGGTAGATTGATAAAATGTTTGTAGGTTATGAATAAATTATATTAACCAGATTATCATAGACTAAATATTATGCCGGAAATTAAACAACATTTTTTTTATTTTGAAGGTAAAACAGCCGATTTTTTCCCATCAGTAGGATTAAAACTATCGGGAAATTGCAGATTCAAATGCCCCTTTTGTTGTGAGCCAAATCGAACTCAACAAGTATATCCCTTGAATAATTTTATTTCCATAGCAAACATTCTTAAAAAATTGGGCACAAGACGATTATGTTTTACGGGGGGCGACCCGCTATCACATAAAGATATAGGGGCCTTGCTGCAGTACACCAAGTCTTTAGATTTTTTTAATTTGTTATTAACAACAGATGCCAAGGCTCTAAAAGAAAAGCAAAGAGAGGTGATACCATTTGTTAGTGCCGTGCGTTTTAGTGTTCATGCAATTGGTTCAGAACATGATAATATAGTTGGCTGTCGTGGCTCTTTTAGAGCTACAGAAAAAATGATTGATGTCTTGCACGCAGAAAAGATTCCCTGCTACGTCACAACAGTTATAACTACAAAAAATATTATGTTCGTTAAAAATATTTTAGAATGGTGCGTTAAAAATGGAATTCAATCATATTTTATATTCGGTCTCATGCGAAGCGGTTTAGGCAATGACTTTATAAGAAAGTATGGGCAAGTTTCAGAACAAGAAATTTCAAATATTATTTCTATACTAAGAAATAAATATTCTCCTGAAGATATCGAAATTATATATTATGACTACTATAAACAGGCTGATTGTGTATTGGTATATGGTGATGGAAAAATTATAATTGATCCATATCCAAAGCCGCCTACTTTTCAACTAGAAATTGGAAATATTTTCTCAGATACTCGAGAAGACATTTTGAAGTTTTTTTCACACGATCCAAAGAATTACGATGGTTATGTTAATCACTTTTTGAAGCACAAGAAATAAGAGCTTTTTTGTATACACCTATAATACCGAATTATTTATTAAGGTTTCTTTGGGCTTAAAATTATTAAATATTCCATAACATTTTTTTGGGCGGTTCCGCCATGTGATTTATGAACAAATTTCGCAGAATATGAGATAACTTCACAGCCTGTTTTCTGATAGACGCGTTCAACCACCTCACATATATCGGCTTGACCATTATCAGAGTAGCTCCAAGCGCAATGCCAACCTCTATTCAATATCTTTATAATAATATCTATTATTGTAGCTGTGGGCCTGCTGTTAGTTTTTGTGAAGAATTCAGATCGGAACCTATCGTTAGGTTTTGGAGTCAGGCCTATACCACTACAAGAAGGATATCTATATTCCACGAGAGTCTCTAAAACGTGATAAAAACGGCTATATTCTTCTCTTTTGTAAGGAGCATCAAGGTAAACTATAACTGGCACATTATATATCAGCGTATCTAAAGTACATAATGCACTTTCCCAAGGGCCAGGAATCGTTTCAATTTGATTTTTTGTAGAATGGCTTATTTCTGATAGATTGAGTAACCTGGCTGTAAATTCATGAGTTATTGATTGTGACCTTTTATATAAAATATCAGATATATTGTTTTCGTTTAGAGCTAAATAATTTCTTATTGGAGGTTGAGCAAAATGCCCACCATAAGTTGTCCCCAAGAAGCTTGTAGTAGTAATCAAAGCTCCTAAAGCCCACATTCTCTCTTTCTTTTCTTTTATTATGTCAATTGCATAACGCAAACTATCAATTTCCAAACATTGTCTGAGCCCAAAAAATACATTGGCAAAATATGTTGTAAATAGACAATAAGGGTAAATTGAATTGTCTTTCCTTCTAATTTGAACCTCTGAGGTTGGGGACCAATCTTTTGTATTACTTGGTTTGCACAAAACTGGGAACTCGCGGACAAATCTTTTATAATCTTCAAGCAAAGAATCGTCTATCTCTCTACAAAAAACATCCTCTTCGTTTTCAATTTCATCGGCTAATAATGATTGTAACTCGATAAAATGTTTTTTTGCAATTGGCAAAATTCGCGATAGAAGATCTTTTGCTCCATTCCGGCTAAAACCTCCGCCATGAACTACTGACAATATTCTGCAAAACTCTTGAGCATCGGACGAGTACGTTTTCCATATTTTATTAGTGGCACCCGAGACAATTCCAGAACCACACATTAAATCGACTACTACTCCAGACTCTGGGAGCACGGAAGCGATAGCTTCAACAATAAAACCACATAATGCTCTTTTTGATCCCATGTAGTAGGCTGACCGGGCAAATTTGTTGATTTCGGTATTATCGATTATTTTTGCGCGATTTAACTGCGCTTTCACATACTCAATCACTTTGGGGTTAAGAGTGGCGATTGAAGCTTCTGATAAGTATTTACATTTATTTTTATTTATAAGATTATTTTCAGTCGATATCAGTTTATTATGTGATGATATTAAATTTTTTGTTGCTGAATAAAATAATGGATCTGTTATAGAATCTTTATTCAATAAATCTATTATCGTATGAGGGTTTATTCGGATAGTATCTTGTTCAAACAATTTCTGAGATCTAGGTTTTTCATCATTTTTATCACCACACAAAATGATTGAGTCTATCAAGGCTCTTACATCTTTCTTTAATACGAATGAGTGCTTCTCAAACTGATAGGTGGGAAGAATACCTACCTCTAATATATATTTTAGCTTTTCAGGATCGATGTCCTTTCCTAATTCATTTTGGAGGAAGTCTCTAATGCATTTCTCATTAATAAAAAGGTCCATTTTAGGAGAATTGGCTGATTTGTTCGGCAAATCAATATCGTCTTTATAAGTATGAACATGAAAAGAAATATTTGTTTTTGTCAATTTATCTTCCATCTATATCACAACTTATTCAATTCTTCTTTATATCTTCGTGCGTGAATAACAGTTTTCAACGCCTCAATAGCGCCATCAAGTACACCCCTTCTAGCTACGTAATCACTACATTTTTTTGCTTCTTCTGAGGCCGTTTCAACAGAGACACCAATTCCTGACCATGATAGCATTTCAGCATCGTTGTCATTATCCCCAATTCCAAGAATTTGCTCTCGTGTAAGTCCAAGGATATTGGCAACAATTTTCAAAGCCTCACCTTTATTGCAATTTATAGGTTTTACTTCAATATAAGTACTGCCATGCGTAAATGAGATATCAGCTATCCCCTTCAAGCTCTTACTTATATCAGCCATTACCTGCGTATTGCCCAAGGTGTGAATTACAACTGCAGATGGGCTTATTGATTTATCAATTTCAGACCATTCCAGCCATTTAACAGGCATGAAATTATATTCCTTATAAGGTTTATCAACAGATGACCACCCGATAGCGTGCTCTTCAAAATCATCTTCTCCAAACCATTTACAGCAGTATGCGATAACTTTCACTCGAAATTTTGAAGAAATTTGAACTACCCGAATCATCGACTCATTTGATATTTTTTCTTGATGAATAGGCTTATACTTTTTTAAGATTTGACAATCTTTACCATATTTGTACTTTTTTTTAATTATGACACTCCCGTTGTATAATATTATCGGAGTTCCATTTTTAATCGGGAGCTTCGCAATCAAATGCTCTGCTCCTGACAGTGTGCGGCCTGTCGCTATGATTATCTTAATGTTAGAATTTTTAAATTTATTGGCGAAACTTAATATTTTTTCTGGAAGTTCAGATTCATTAGATTCTAGTAACGTCCCATCAAGATCTACGGCAATAAGCCTAATCTTCGAGAAGGGTCTATACAATTCTAAATTATCTATTGAACTAGGTAATAAATTAGCCATTTTTAACTATATATAGATGGTGCCTTGTTTTAATTGGAGATATTTTGGTTCTATATCCCTTACAATCAATGATAAAATCATTAATTTTTCCAAATGGAGAAAGGATTTCTTCAATATTTTTTGAAGGAATGATACCATTATCAGCATAATGAAAAACCAACAATTTAAACTTTGCGTTATTTAGAACATCCAATAAAGCTTGCTTTGATTCTATCTTGTTATTAAATTTTGATTTAGTGTTAATTTTAATTGGGATGCCTGATTGACCATGCACTACAGGAGTCCCTTCTAAGGCTATTGTCTCAGGCAAATGATAATAGTGACCATATGAACGTTGATTGTAGGGGGGATCAAGATACAGAATATCAAAATCGCGTCTTTTAACAAGTTCTTCTGCGGTTTCATTAAAACAATGGCCTTTTCCGTTTAAAGAAGCAGGCATTATAAATTGGAAACGGAATTGGTTCAAAGCCTTTCGGTGCCATTTTTTTAAAAATGCATAATAAGTGCCTGCTGTATTCGCGACTTTATCTAGACTGTTTATAAGAGAGGCGAGCATTACAGCTTTTTCTTCCCCATTAATCCAGCCTTTTGCCGACCAAAATGCAATTGCCCTTCTACATGATTGAATCTTTTTTGCGTTATAATTTGTAAAATACTGTCTATTTTCAGAATATTCCCTTACAAACCAACCATTCTTTGGAGGTAGCGAGTTCATAAAGGTTTCCAAATCTGTTAGGTTATTAAGGTTCAGTTTGTTAATAATTTTCTTAAAAGATAGTGGCTTTTCATATTTTAGTCGTGCTTTTTGGAATAGAAAAGGAAATTTCAAAATATCTCCACTCCAAACATCATAACCCATCGATTTAAAATGTGATGCAACTGAGCCTAAGCCCCCAAAAGGATCGCAAAAGGAACCTATTGGTATTTGCCTTGAAACCAATTCATATATATTATTTATTGTAGATATTTTAGAACCTATATATCTCATTTAATTATCAATATTATTATTATATTTAATGTTCTAAACGATGAAACAATATGCATCACATACACAAAACAACGATATTTTGGAATATTAAATCAATACAAAATTATGCAGAACCTTTGCTAATAAGTAAATGGAATTTTAGGTTACGCAATGAAAGACATTCCCTATAGAATATGAGTACCTCAAATTTTTTCTTAAGCCAATCACAATTCATTCATTCATATTTACATGATAATTATAGCAGGGGTTTTTTATCGGCAAATTAATAAAATGGAACAATTATTTTTTATGAAGGATTACACATTGATTTGGTGTTGATAACATTATTTATTATTAACATATTGATCAATTAATTAAAAGCCTCAGCTTACTCGAATAGTTATCATATGAATTAAGAATTTATTCCTATTCTTTTTCATAATAAATATTATTTGTTTATTATGAAATAAATTTAACCCCCCCCACCTGCTGGTAATTCACAGTCATTAAAAAGAGTATGGGGTTTTGTGAAGCCCAATCATCAACCACTTTTCCAAATAATGAATGCATATTTGAAACATCAAGCATATCAAAATTCTCAGAACAAATTTCTTTTTCTCCCATTATTTTTTCACCTTCTGATTTTTGATATTTTCAGCGCAGCTAAGCCTGACTCCGTCTATTTAGCCTTCAGAATATTCAAGTGTGTACTGGTAGGCCCTTAAACCACGTTGTTTTTTACATCGGTAAAACCTTTAAAATAAAAACTTTGTTCAGGTTAGGCTTTGCCATTGGAAGGGGTTTTAAAAATTTCCTCAACAACCCCTTCAAAAGATGAAACCGTGTCCGCCAACCCTATTTGAACTGCCTCTCCACCGCTAAAAAGGCCAGCCATGGTGTCATTAACCATTTTTTGATCAAGTTTCCGGTTTCTGGCCACTGCCTCCACAAGAATCTGATAGGCGTAATCAACCTGTTTCTGAATAGCCTCCCTGCCCCGATCCGATAAGGGGGCATCCGATGACCTTTCATTTACTTTTTCACCGGCATATACAGTGGTATATTTTACTCCAAATTTTTCATTGTAGCTGGATAGATCCTCATGAACCGCAATAATTCCGATAGACCCAACTATCGCAGTCCTGGAAAGAAATATTTTATCCGTTGCCGAGGCAATCAGATACCCTGCTGAAAGGGCCTTTTCGTTTGCCATGGCATAGATAGGTTTAATTTCCCTGGAGTTGTATATTTCATCTGCAAAATCGAAAACACCGGCAATGTCTCCCCCTGGTGTGTCCAGGTCAAATAGGATGGCCTTGACATCCGGGTTTTTTATAGCCGAACGAAAATCTTTCCGAAGATCCATGTAAGAGGTGCGCCAACTCCATCCGGATCTCTTATAAACCATCCCACCGTTTACAGAAATCACGGCAAGGCCGTCAGAAACCTCCAGGCAGCTTGTAGAGTCTTCAAACATGGACACGGAGGTTTCGGTATTTTGATTGTTTAATGCGACAAGGATTTCTCTTGCAGCCTCGATAGAAACCGCCAAAGGTTTTTGGATCAGGTGAAAGGGAGAAAAATGGTTTTCATTCATTTTAAACATCAGCGTTTCCTTTTATGGATTCTTTATGAAATCCCGGTCCGGCAAGGTGAACATGGAAGGTTTGGGGAGACACCTTGCCGGTCCATGGCCCCCGGGATTGCCATTTAACATGGAGCTTTCTCCCCAAAGCAATTACCCGGTCATCACACAGGGGTCAGTTCTGCATGAAGAACATTGGGCTTTACCCGTATCTTCGATTGCAAGGCAATTCGAGAACGTGTTCAGCCCGGCCTTTTCCAGAATCCTTTGGATCTCGGTTTCCGGGTCATAATTTTCAAGGGATTTTTCAAGACCGGCTTTTTCCTTTGACAGTCTGTTCAATTTCATTTTCATCGAAGTCCCATCTGTAGTTGATTTTCTTTCCTTTTCAACCTGCCGTTTAAAATATTCGTAATCCTGGCCCAATAGCGTTGACCGGTTTATGTTCAACTCAGGGCCTGTTTTCATAAGCCCTGTGCTGGGTGTGTAAGAGTATCTTTCGCCTTCAATTTGTTCAAAATAAACCTGACATTTAGCCGCCATAGAGAGGAATTCGTTTAGGCTTTCTTGCTTAATTCGTGACAGATTGGTGCATTCTTGTTTGATCTCATCAGCCCGCCTTTTAAAAGTAACAGGGATAGAATCGGCCAATTTGCCTTTTAGCTTTTTCAAATAAAGAGAGCAGGCGTCAATTTTCGACTTGGTATCGGCAAACACCCTCTTTTCCTGTTCAAGCAGTTCTCCGACCTCCTGGTTCATAAAGGCTTTTAATTGCAAATCAGTGACACGCTCATTTGCAGCGTTGTATTGCGCTCTTAAATCATTTTGAAATTGAACGACCTCAACAAAATTTTGGGCCAATTCTTCCAAGCTTGCGTTTTCTTTCGACAGTTTTGAAAACATTGGGATATCCTTTCTTGGTTTAAAGAGAATCAGGTATTCTTACATAGTACTTTGATGCGTTTTATCTTCCCGGAAGCCTTTGGCCCTGGCTTGTGCGTTTTCAATTAAATGATTGCCCTGGCCGCTTGCCGGAAAGCCTGATTCTGACTTTTCAATTAATGTATCATTTCTTTTTTTTGCATCAGCAATCAAGGGATTGCCGGTTGATGAAATGATTCCCCGATTTTCTGGCTTGTTTGATTGTATGGTGCTTAGCATGGCTCTTTCCTTTCTTTGGGTTTGGTATGGTTTTTAAAATCGACCTTAATCACTTTGTTCCCTATGGGTCGCTTGGTAAAGGCTTCCACGTGTCTGTCTATTTCCTGGACCGTATGAAACATGGGTTTGGACTGCTCAAACAGCGTCATCATGGCTTGGACCCCAAACGGACTTTTAAAGGAGTACTTGTCATTCAGATCCAGGCTCTTTTTAACGATGTCGGTAATGTCGTTGGCCAGGTGTTTTAATTTCTTAATTTCCTCTAAATTTTCGCGTCTCATCATAAGAATGTTTTTCGTCCGTTCCCCGCAAAACCAATCCAAGGAGAGGAATGGTCCTGTGGTCTTTTGGTTAAAGGTTCCGACCGTTTTTTAAATGGTCACCGTTTAGGTGACAATCCGGTGACTATCCAGGTGAGGGTCGACCATCAGCAAACCCGTTTCGGTTCTATCTTTGGTGACTATGGTGACTATTTTTCTAGCAAATATTAAATATTAAAAAATAAAATATTAATAATAATAAAGTTATGTAAAAAAGCGTGTAAAAGTCACCTAAGGTCACCAAAGGTCACCGGAATCAGATTTCAAGTTTAAGCCCAATTCCATAATATCGATAAACACCCGAGACCCTTCTTTTCTCAAAGCGCTTGGTCATCATGGACCCAAAGGCCTTCATTTTTGGCACCCGTTTTGAAATGTTCAGTTCAAACCATTCCTCGAAGGCCTCGTATAATTCTTTTGCCCCGGCGGTCGCATCCGGGTTGATGATGCAGCAGTCATCCAGAAAATCAGCCAGCATGTCAGAATCCCTTTTGAATTCTGCGGTTGCTTCCACAACTTTAAGAGGCGGGCAAAGGCCTTGCTTTTGATACAGATGGCACCCCCGGATCAGCCAAGCCAGTATTTCGGGTGCCTCATCCTTCATTTTCTCAAACAAATGCTTATCAGCCCGCCGCTCATTGTCTGCCTGGGGCTCACGATTGACAAAGGACACCTCAAAACGCACTCTTAAGCACCTCTCCCAAAAAGCGAAGTCGTCCGCCGGTGCATTCGGGATATGGTTTGTGGATAGGATAAGGGTGTGGGTCGGTTCAAATTTGGTGAACATCTTATCGTGGGGAAGGCGTGCGATCACGGTATCGTCACTTGACAACCACTTGACCCTGGCCGGTGAAATCTTTTGATGAGGGTCCGTTTCCGACGCAATGGCAAGGTTAACCCGGTAAAGCATCATCAGATCCGGTGAAGGCCCGGAGGAATTTTTAAACCGTCCCTGGTCGAGAAGCATCTCGCTTGGAATGACGGTTGCCATTGGACCCAGGATGAACAGCAATATTTTGATCAGAAGGCTTTTGCCGTTTCTGCCCTGGCCTTCAAAAATGATAAATATGTGATCCTTGTTTTTTCGAAGAAGGGTCATGCCAAGCAGCCGCTGGAGGAACAAAACCATTTCCGGATCACCGTTCATGGTTTCATACAGAAACTTGAGGAATCTCTTTGGGGTACCATACCAATCAGCCAATGGATGAGGGATGCATTGGGATTTCAGATCTTCCGGGAGACCTGGCCGGACAAGGCTTGAAACAAGGTTGTAAATATTTTTCTCGCAATGGGAAAAGCAAATTTCATTGGGCTCCGTGTCGAACTCTTCATTTAAAACGCCAAGGCCATTATAAGTGGTATGGGCGAAAAACACACACTCGTTCCGGCCTTTGTTTGTCCGGAGCCATCTCGCCAGTTTCAGGCACCCCTTCATGGTTTTTTTCAGCCTGAATATTTTCGGGCTTTCCGGATCAAGTTCTTTGATCTCCTTGTCAATGTCAAAGGCCTCTTCCAAGAGCCATTCCACGATGCCCTCAATAGCTGCCAGATACTGCCCTTTTTGATCAATTTGCCAGTTCGGCCCTTTGTCGTAGAACTCCCATTGACTGGTGGTTTTGTTGTGCAAAAAACATTTTCTATATCTGAACTTATAGAGTTCTGAGACGCCAACAGCCCCGGTATCGTAGTACCCGGTATCCCGGATTAAGGCCTTTGCGCTTTCCCTTGATGGCTGGATACTTGTGGACCCAGATCCACCGTCATCCAGATCCGGTCCGGATTCTTCGGAAACCCTTAGCTTGACCACATCGGCGATCTGCCTATCGGTTTGCTGTAGAATAAAAGAATCAAGGCATGATACCGGGAAGCCCGGATCTTCGTCCGCCTCACCGTGTCCTGAGACCCTATATTCAATATTATCATCAGGCATATGCAGGAGAGCCTTTTACCGGTTTACGAGGAGTTGTTCGGCTATCTTTTCCCGCCAGCGTCTCACGGTGGATGCATTGGCTTTGATCGCTTTGGCGATTTCTACATCCTTCCACCCGAGTTTAAAAAGAAGGCAGCACAAAAAAATGGCGGAAAAAGGGACCTTGTTATGTGAAAAAATAGTGTCGGTGATGGCAAAAAACTTTTCCTTGCAGACCATGCAGAAGCATTGCTGGTTTGACCAGAACCTTTCCGGCAGCTGGCCATATTCAGCGCCACAATGTGGGCAGGCCGGAGACTTATGGATCTTCCTGATAAAATAATCCTCGCACCGCTCTTCATTGAAAAGATTTGGCGAAATGTCATTGAATACATCATTTATGAAGTCTATTCCCATGAACATCAAATTCCTTTCATTGATTGTGATTTAACTCCCAGTTCATTTTCCATTCCATTTCTAAATTTCAAATGTAACCGAAACCCGCGCCTCTGTGACCCGTATAGAAAAAAAGTTCCGGGAAGGACCCGCAGGCCTCGGGCATTGCCTGAGCCCGTTTGACCTTTGGCCTGTTTGGTTTTGGTGGGTGGTCCGGAGGGAGATAAAACCGGCTTTTTTTGACCAGAAAATCGATAAATAAGAAATAAATATAGTCTGTAAAAAGTATAAAATAAAAAGATGGATAGAGATAATTTTAAATGAGTAGAGAGAGTGTTTCATTTTTCGATTCCGCTTCGGACCAATATATTCCGCAAATTGCCTAAATTTATCCGGATAGAAAGAAGGGTGGAATTATATTATTTGTGATTATTCAACATTTGGTTCTTGAATTTAACCATCCAACAAGATGGGTTCTCAAGACCGCTGGGGATCGCCCCACATGAAAAATCTTAGAGGCGATCGCTTCATCACGGGTTTTGCCAGTAACCATATTTCGAAAGCCACCACGTGAATAAGGAAACCCAGGCAGTCTATCTTTATCAGCTTCTTTAAGTAAAATAGGATTAGGCCAACCATTTTCCTCTGCGATACCTTCCCAAAGTTTATTGTCTTCCATTTTTAATACCCTTTCTTAAAAAAAAATTATATTTAACTGTACGATCTGACGCAAAAATACATTGTGCATCAATAATTGCAATACGTGCAAATGGCTTATTTTTGCAAACCCAAGAGTTGCAAATTAATAGGTTTGCAATCCAAAGGATTGCAAATTTGGATAGTTGGTTCTTATGCAGAAAAATAAGGGGCGGATTAAATCAATTCACTTTAGGTGACAAAAGAATGATCATTTGAAGACTAAAGCAAACCTTCTTCTTGAAGGTCTCTTCTTATAGTTGCGGTGGTTACTATCATTTCACTAACCATTTTTTTTAAGCTATTTATTTCTTCTGTTGTAGCGGCACTCTGAAGCAATTTCATTAATGCATCAATTTCTTTCTTTTTAATCCCAGGTTTCAACAAAGCCGACTCAACTATCCTATATTTCAAAACTGCACCAATAAGTCGATCTCTAACCATTGCAGATTTATTTAAACGCACATCCTCGAACTGTTTCTCATGAAATGCGCTTGCCACTAATGTCTTTCTTTCACGTTTACGAGTCGAAATTATTTTTATGCCTTTTTTACTTTTGTCGGAATTCGGACCTTTTATCGAGCCCGAAAGTATGGTTTCGCTTAAGGCTTTATGAATAATTCTTTCTGTTGGTAAACTCAGTAGGAATAACGAGGTAAAGTTTATTTTGTCCAAATTACTTTCAAGCCATACATAGAAAAATATTAAGACTTCCAAATGAACAAAAAACAGATCTTCGTCATCAGGTGGGAAGTAATATGGGCTAAGCATATCTTCAAAAAAATCTGTTATCAAATAATAATCAGGTTCGTGAAAAAAATCATACTTAAAATTGCTTACTTTAATAAGGCTTTGGTCTTTTTCGGGAAATCTAGGTCTTATGCCAAAATCCTTTTTCCCCCTAAGCTCTTTATATAACTTATCAAGTGTCTCGTGATAATATTTATTTTCACTTTTAGACGCAACAAGAGCCTTACGGGATATATGGTACCGAAAGGCCAACTTTCTGAGGAAAAAAGATTGTTGAGAAATTACTTGAAAAATTAATATGTTATCTATTCGATTCTCCGACGCTATCAATTGACTGATAAAGTATTTGTCTAATTTATCATTTTCTGTTTTCTCATTCATGCCTTCTGCAATTCCTTCTTAGATGACCCGGCAATGCTTGCAAGGGTAGTAAACTCTTCGATTCATCAACCTATGCCGGGTCAGATAATCATGCCTTTTCAGTCCTTTTCAAATCATAAAATTCCGAAATCTTTTGTTGACTTTTTTCCAGCCGTTTAACAGCAGCTTTAAAGGTGTCCGGCTGCAAATGCGCATAACGCCGGACCATCGCAAAAGAACTATGACCCATCAATCCTTGCAATATATATAGATCGGTGCCAGCCGCCGCATGCCAACTTGCAAACGAATGCCGGCAACTGTAAAAAACCAGTTTATGCCTTCTGTCAGTGATTCCGTCATTAAAACCTTTTTGATCAACCACCTCCTGGAACAGACGCGGTGTTTCAAGATATGGCCTTTTCCCGGATCTCATGAAAATCAATGTATCTGGCTTGGCGTCTTGGGACTTTGAATGACGATCGACCAGAACTTGCTTTAAATCATCGGTCATGAATGCATGTCTGTTTTTGGAGTTCTTGGTATCCAGAATTTGAATTTGTTCGTTTCCAAAATCTATTACTCCCCAGGTCAATTTTAAAATTTCACTGGATCTCAGACCGCACCGGAAAGCCAACAAAACCATTGTATATGTGTCCAGGTCTTTGGTTTTTAATTCAGATAGGAGATTGTCGGCTTCATCCCGAGAAAAAAAGCTTAACCGACTGTTATCCGCTTCCGGAGGCTTAACCTGGGAAACAGGATTCTTCCCATAAAAAATGTCATTGCGAATCGCATAATTAAAAACCTGCCGTGCAACAGCAAGAGCATATTTAATGGTACGGGGAGTAAGATGCAAGTCACCCATGTTTTTTTTGATCATTTCAAAATGAAAAGGTGCTATTTTCCCGATCGGAAGGTTTCCGATCACGGGCGCTAAATATCTCTCAAAGAGTGGGACCTCGCGTTTCCATCCTTTTCGGGTTCTTTTGGTGGCTTTGTTAATTTCTAAATATTTACCCCACACATCGGAAAATTTAATGTTTTTTCGCTCTATTTCTTCGTCAGCCTTTTTTTGGGCCTTCTCATCTTTATTTTGCTTAAGTCTTTTAGCCTTTAAAGTAGTCGGTCCTGTACCATGGGTTTTGTTCTCTTTGAGCTCGTGAACTTTGCTTATGGCTTTTTCAAGGGTCATACCATCAAAGAGCCAGCCAAATCCTTCCTCAAGCCTCGTCTCACCAACAGTGTGGCGATATTGGTAAAATACATCGCGCTGGGTTTTTATCCCCTTTTTTCGGGTTCTGGTAGGGTGGTAGCGGAACCTTAATCCCTTAACTGATGTTTGGTGCCATGTGAACATTTATTCCCCCGGTATTTTGCCAATTTTAAATGGTGGCTAAGCATGGGTGGTGGTTAAATTAATAATCATTTAATAATAAATAGTTACGTTTAATCAACTCTCTTTTTATACTTGATCTAAGGCTTTCTTTTCAGGGAAATCCTCCGGGTTAAAAAACGGTGGCGAAGTGGTGGTTTCTCCATAAAGCCTTGCTCTGTAAGGCCTTACGGGAAGCGCCTTGGGCGATTTTTAAAAAAATAATTCATTTTGATTTTGATAAATTCCTCCGTAAATTTCGCCACCAAAAAACCACCATTTAATTATGATTTTGGATGATTTTAGATTTTGAAGGATGAAGCACACATTAGATGTATATAAATGATATGTCAACAAAAAATGACAGAATGTTGAAATACGTGATGGTCAATTTTGAGGACTCAAAATCCTCCGGGGGCAACCCCATGGGAGTTCGATTCTCCCCCTCGGCACCATTATAAAATCAAGGGGTTAGCCTTTTTGGGTTAACCCCTTTTTTGTGCCGAAATCGCGGATTGTGCCCGAAATTGTGTCCATGAGTGATTTTAGGTAGGCCTCCTGGCGCTGTTCGGCAAGTATTAGATCCGCATCATTGACGATATTGTATCGGTCAAATACGGCACGCGTTTTATGGCCTGAAATCATCATTGCCACTCTTTCGGGGATGCCGGACCGGATCATGTTCCGGACCGCGGTTCTGCGGAAATCATGCTCTCAATATTGTAATAAGAAAGCGGTCAAATCATCGAGGTCTCCAGCCTCGCCCAAAAGGCGGGAGGGAAATTTCATGTTTCGTCTAAAATAAGAAAAAAAGTTGCAATGTGGCTTATTATGATTTAATTTAGACTCAAAGGTGACAATTTGGCACCAAAAAAACCGCTATTAGATTGGAAAGGCAAAAATATGTTGGCCAATAATAAAAAAATAGAACGCATCACTGCAAGGGTGTCTGAGGATATCAGAAACAGACTTGCTGAAGCGGCAGCCTTTTCCGGGGCCACATTGAATCAGTTTTTGGTTCAGGCAGGCGTGGAGAAGGCAGAGTCCATTATCGAAAAAGAACGTATCGTCAACCTGTCATACAAGGATGCCGAAGTCTTTTTCAGTGCCATTGAAAGTCCGCCAAGGCCAAATTCAAAATTAAAGAAAGCCGCAAAAAAATTCAAGGCTTCCGGACTGAATGAATAATTATAAAATAGAGCCTTTAAGCAAACATCATAATCGGAAAGATTTTGACTGCGGTGAAGAAGCGTTAAATCAATATCTACTGGCGGTGGCTTCTCAACACGCGAAAAAGAGCGTTTCAAGAACCTTTGTTCTAATTGAAGTTGATCGTCCTGAAAAGATTTTAGGATTTGTTACATTAACAGCTTGTGAAATCAGGGCAGAATTCCTGCCTGATCCATATCCCAAAAAATTCCCTTCGAAAGTGTCAGGGGCTAAAATCGGAAGATTAGCCATTGATAAAGCCCACCAACAAAAAGGTTTCGGAAGTCAACTTATGGTTTTTGCCATGAGCCAGGCCCTTATTGTCCATGGAAGCATTGGACTGGTTGGTATGATGGTTGATGCCAAAAACGATGAAGCAAAAGCGTATTACAGGCATTACGGATTTATACCACTTCCGGATAATTCATTGACGTTGTTCCTTCCAATCAAAACCATCCAGGAAGCGGTTGAAGATTAATAAGGATCTCGATGTTTCCCCCTTTGCCGTGCACTTCAAACCTATCTTTCAGTTGACCGAAGTAAGGACCTTTAAAAAGGCCCTTTAGCTGCCCCTGCCCGATGTGATTAGCTTCGGAAATGTTAAGCACCTTTTTCAGGTCCTGTTTCAGAACAGGCCCGAGTGCACCCTATATGCACCCCCAATAAAAAAAAGGTGTCGAAATGTATCGTAACCCATTGAAAATATGGTGCAGAGGGACAGAATTGAACTGCCGACACGGGGGTTTTCAGTAGGCAATTAGCTGATTGATTCAGATCTTTACAATAGATTATGGCAAGATATCTGAAATTTGATGAAAGTGCGGCTTTCAAAGTGTAATCACAAGATAATCGCCTTGTCCCAGTTTCTAAATTATGTTTCCAGATAGCTTTTCTTAAACCCATCTTTTGAAGCCCAAAAAGATATGGCTAAGAGGTTTTTAAGCCAATAATTAAAGCCTTTTGTAAATTAATTCAGAATATTGATTTGGTCCGACAAGGTTTCATTACGGGTCAATTTATGTGCGAGAATGGTTGCGTATTGACACTTGAGGATATTTGGTATACTTTATCCGGCATACCGTATACCATAAATTAGGAGTAACCATGAGCAAGGTAACCGCTAAATTCCAAATCACCATCCCATCTGAGGTGCGAACGGAAATGAACATCATGCCGGGTGTGGAGATGGGGTTTAAAAAAGAGAAAAATCGCTATTATCTGACCAAGAACCCAAGAGTTAACCCCATTGAAAAATGGCGTGGGGCAATTAAAGGCAAGATGCGTTCAGATGAAATGATGAAAAACATGAGGGGGTATGGCATTGAAAGTATCGATTGATACATGTATATTACTGGATCTTCTTTTCGACGACAATATTGAAAGTATTAACAAGATTCAGAAATGCCATGAAGATCACGAGGAGTTGGTTATCTGCGGGGTTGTATATGGAGAACTATGCCCGGCTTTCATAAAGGACGGCAAGGACATCGATCTTTTCCTCTCTGAAATGGATATAATGGTTTCGTTTTGTAACTTATCGGATTATCGGTATGCAGGAGAAAAATGGAACGAATATATTCGCAGGAGACGATTCATCTGCCCTGCCTGTGGTGGAACCATTGAATTAAAATGCGATAAATGTGGGGAAGAGATCAAGTTCCGACAGCATATACCATCTGATTTTCTGATAGGTGCGTTTTCTGCGAACCAGTGTGATAGTCTGTTGACCCGCGATTACGGATATTACAGAACCTATTTCCCGGGGCTCCGACTTTTTTGATAATGGGTTGGGTGAAAGCATTTTAAAGACCTGTCGAAACAGTTTTTTCAAGCTTTTCAGCAATCCATACTTTGATCAGGGATTGCCGGGGGACTCCCAAACGTTTTGCTTCCTTATCCAAAAGCTGAATCATCCAGGTGGGGAAGTCTACATTTACCCGTTTTTGTTCTTGTCCGGGTCTGGTTGCCTTTGAAATATCAAAGTGTTCGAGAACGTTTTTGCCTTCATCAAAATTTTTATCTAATGTTTTAGCTTTCATAAATTTCAATTTCCTCAGTGCGAGAACTTCGCACAGAAATTAGTCTTATGTTTTCGCCTCTATAAGTGAATATTGCCGACCAATATCTGTTGTTGATTTTGCCTATCATCATAAAACGGGGCTCATCAACGTCTCTTGCCGGAATTTGTACTCGATCAGGATCAGTCCAGAGCAACTGGGTATCCTCAAAGTTTATGCCATGCTTTAATTCATTCGAATCGCTTTTTCTCTTGTCATACTCAAAGTCCATATTGATATAATATATATACCTTTTATATACCTTTTGTCAATTGTGCAGGCATAATATGAATAAGTTTATAGTATAAATTAGTTTATAAAAATATACCAAGGAGGCAAAATGGGAAAGGTAACCGATAGTCAGATTGAAAAACTGATGGAGGATATTTCCTTAATAAAATCGGCCATCAGCCGGAACAAAAATGTGACTCGAATGATATTGCTGCCAGCCCATTTTAAATTTATGTACTTGGTTTCGGGTATCAGCATAATCGGTTTTTCACTGTTATTCTATTTGTTACTGTCACATTACGGCAATTACTCTGCAATCCCCGGCAATTTTAAAACCCTTGTAATCGGTATCATTGTGCTGGTTTGGGTTTTGGTGGTTTTTATCAAATATTATAAATGGAGCAACTTGATGTCGAAGATCGATGAACGATACGACCTGGGATATGGTTTTGAAAGAATGTTCTCTTTTCCGATTGGCTGGATTCCCCAAGCGTCGAAAGGGGAATAAAAAAGTGGCAGCTATAGATAAGATCATTCATGAACCCGCCCGTCTGCTTATATTGACCTACTTGGTCGGCAATGAAAAAGATGAGATTAGCTTTAGCGAGCTTTTGGAGAATCTGGAGCTGACTTCAGGCAACTTGTCGATCCAGTTGAAAAAACTAAAGGAGGCCAAATACTTGGAAATGAGCAAAACGTTTAAGGACAACAGGCCATACACTACGGTTTCAATTACCCCACATGGCATAGCTGCCCTTGAACGTTATGTTGAAGGCATGAATACCATAATCAAATCGCTAAAAAAATAAGCTCTTTCAGACGGTATTTTTTCAAAGTGCTCTCCGATGATCTGATGAAAGGCGGAAAATGACATGAATTTTGTCAATTCAGAAAGAATAACTGAGGAGTTGGTAAAAATGTCTGGATTCGATCTAAACTGTCTCTGTCCGTCCTGCAGAAAGATAATTCTACTTCCCACACCCATTGGTGTCCAGGGAATTGTCTGCACCCATTGCCAGGCTTTATATCCAAAGACTGAAGGCTTTCTTGATTTTTTGCCGCATGCGCCTACCGGCCAAAGCGTGGCCCAAAATTTTATGGACCGGCCCCGCTTCATCAGTGCTTATGAGGGGAAATATTGGCGAAAAAGTATTTTTTTCGCTTTTATAGCCGGCATTTCTTTTTCCCATGAGTTTGATTTGATTACTAAAGCGGCTGATTTAAGCGGGACGGAGGTAATACTCGACCTGTCCTGCGGTCCCGGCATCTACACTAGACCCTGGGCAAAGAAGCTGGCCCAAGGATTTGCCGTTGGATTGGATATTTCCAAGCCTATGCTGTCGTATGCCGTGGCCAAGGCAGAAGAAGAGAAGATAAAAAACATTCTCTTTGTTCATGCGTCTGCCCTCAGTATACCGTTTCCGGACGGCGCATTTGATCGGGTCAACTTCTGTGGCGCATTGCATCTGTTTCCTCATGTTGAAAAGGTGTTGGGTGAAATTCATCGCGTAATGAAACCCGGGGGAATTTTAACCACCGCATCAGCTCGAAACTGGCTGCCCGGGAAGCTTTCCGACCGGATTGTCGCCTGGTATAAAAAATACTTGGGCGTAACACATTTTCGGCATCATGAATTGGTGGCGTATTTCAAGGAAGCAGGGTTCGAAGAGATTAATACGCTGCATGCCAAACACTGTTTGTTTATTATAACTGCCGCCAAGTCCTCATAAGGGTACGAGATGTCCAGCCATGATCATGATTCTTTCGACTCAAAATTGAATTGGATAAAAATTTTGGGGTGTCTTCATATAACCATAATTGTCCTATTGTTAAATTTGGACCGATCGGAATATTGAAGGGATACTGAATGCAAACAACACCCCGAGTTTTTAATAAGGTTTCATCTATAAATTAAGGCCATTTTCTTTGCTGGTGGTCATTTAAGCAGCTTGCTAAAATATCGATAGTTATTAAATTTTCTTCCCAATTGTTATCGCGTGTTTTAGCCTTTTGGGGTCTCTGCGTTGATCAATGAGAGCCTCCATGGCAGATGAGAGCATCTTATTTTCATTCAAATTTTTTCCAGAGTTCTTTCTTGAAATACCCCTGAATTTTAACTATATTTCTAAATATAAATGTATTTATATCAGAATGTATCCTAACATAACGAAAGAAAGTGTTTCCAGTGATAAAAAAATGCCCCCTTTGTGGCAAAACAAAAGGCAAGCGAGGATGCCGACTGCATGACATGAAATTGATATGCCCGCGATGTTGTGCCGGTATTCGAAACGCGGAATGCGATCCCTGTTCACATCATCACTCTGCTGAGAATTACCAGGCTGATAAATATCAAAAGTCGGGTGGCCGAGGGTTTGTGATTGAGTTGGATGAAACGATCGAGAAACAGGTGGACAAGGCGTTGGGAGAAATTGAAAGGGAACGTTTTGCCGAAGCCCGGGAAATATTATCACCCCTTTTTCAGTCGCATCCGCACAACCATTATATTCACTACGGTATGGGCGTTTTTTTTGCCTTTAAGGGCGAAAATCAGAAAGCGATCGTGCATTTTCAAAAGGCCGTTGAAATATTCCCCTATTTTGTGGAAGCGCATTATAATTTGGGCATTGCCTACAAGGAAGAGGTGAACATTGCCGGAATGGGGAGGGCTTTTCGAAAGGTGGTCAGATTGGGGGAACCGGATGATTCCGTTTGCCACGAAGCAAAAAAAATGCTGGCGTTACTGGAGCAGTCGGTCAGAGAAGTGAATGGAACGGATCTGGACACCTTTATCAGGGCACAGGATTTTTTTGAAAAAGGAATGTCGTTGATGGAAAAAGGTGAATGGATGAGGGCCATCGATGCGTATAAGGAAAGCCTGTCCCTCAATGCCAGCACCCCGCAGGCATATGGCAACATGGGGCTTTGTTACGCAAGGTTGGGAAAGAAAGAGGCCGCCATGGAAGCCTTTGATAAAGCCTTGGCCATCGATCCTGATTACGAAGTCGCCATTGCCAATAAATTGGTCGCCGAAAAACTGGCGCCCGGGGAGGCGTTGGAAACACCGATACAAATCGTTGAGTACTATAAAGATTATAAAAAAGAAGGACGATCGTATCTTGAAGAGCGGGCGCAAGAATTAAAAAACCAACCTGAAATTTGACGCTCAAATTTAACGAAAAGGCATCCTCCGTGTCCATCACCACTTTCCAAGGATTTTTAGCCACAGCAAACCTGCACCAAGGGCTGCTGGTGGACCTGTGCGCCGAGCCGGGGGTGATCAGCCGTGCCAAGCTGCTCACCTATATGGAGCGGCACGGGATTTCGCCCGCAGATAAGGACCGACTCATCGAGCGCTACTGTCGAACGTCCATTCTATATGAAGAGGCGGATTTCGAATACAGCGTTAATCCGGTGGTGGTCGGCCTGGTCAATTTTTATGAGCGACGGGGACGGCTGACCCATGCGGGATTTCTGAGGGATCAGATCTTCGAGATCGGAAAACTCACTGACACCCTGCAACAGCTGCTTTTTGCTGAATTACCGGAAATGGATGGGATCATCGATACGGTGGACAAAATCTATCTGGTGGTTCGGGAAGTGCGGGAAAGTGGCTACCAGCACTACCAGGCCTGTATGCGCGCTTTCGGGGACATGAAGCGAAATAGTGGGGAACGGCCCATCGATGTGAGAATCGAGGAGCTAAAAACCGTGCACCGGCGGTATATCGAACCGCTCAGGGAACTCATCGACCCCAACGCAGAGCCGGTCCGGAAGATGGCATTACTTCGCCGCCGCATGGCCGATCTCGGGGTCGATGCCGGACTTCTTTCCGAATCCGTTGAACTCGATATCCGGCGGGCCCGGCTTGCCATCGATATCCAGTACATCGACCATGTCCTGATCCGGCATTTTGAAACCCTGATCGATACCAGCCGGGCGCTACTGAACTCACTTTTAGAGGAAAAAAGCATTAAGGATGCGCTGGCCGCCTGTCTCGGCGACCTCGGCGGAATCTGGGAAAACCTGACAGCAGATACCATCGTACTCACCGGTTTTCAGGCCAGCCAGACGGCAGGCATGGACAGACAGGGGGCTTTTTTCAATGACGTGATCCACGGAAAATTCATCCCTCGACCTCGGCCTCTTTCCATCACACTGCCAAAAGAGGAACGGGCCGACCACCTACTTCTTTTCGATGATCTTCTTCTTTCGCGGATGGAGAAGGATCGTCGCATTGACAGCTGGCCGGGGTTTGTGATTCGGGAATATGTCGCCTACCCCCCTGATGAGCGGCTAAAAGCCATTGCCTTGCCGCTAATCATGGCGAATCCCCCGTTTGTCGTTCGGATGAGCGAGCAGACGTTTTCAGGGGATTTGAAGGAGTATACAGTGGAGTTGACCGATTTCGATATTGTCTGGGAGGGTGACAATGGGCGATGACACGCCGGAAGAGACCGCCAGAATCATTCAGATCCTGCTGCGGGGCTACCAGTTTAGCGATGCCGATCTGTTCAAACCCGGCTATGACCGCTGGTACAATATCCTGGACCGTCATTTCGACTGGTTCCGGGAGCATCTGAGTTTAAGCGGATTTTCGCTACGCCGGGACCATTCAGTGATTTTCCTTGAAAAGGAAAACAAGCTCCTGAGCCAGGAGGAAAAGCAGATTGTGGTCGTGCTTTTTCTACTGACCGATCTGTGGTTGGAAAAGGGGAAGAGTTTCGGTGATCTGTTCCAGCTCAGCGTTTCCTGGACGGAGCTGGACTGGTTCCGGGACGGCTATGGCCGCGAGTATCTGGGCCAGGTGGGCATTGAAATGGGTGACGACGGTGAAATGGAACAGCTTTTCAGACGGCTTTCAAATAAAGGGTTTTTAGAATACAGCACAGCGTCGCGGACCCTGACCCTTCGAAGACCTGCAGAACGGTTGATCAATATGGCCCGTCGGTTGCACCGGCAGATCCAGGCCGCAGGGGTCGATGCCCGGAAGGAGGAAGCCCGGAACCATGAGTGATTATACCGCAAGCATCCGCCGGATCGGCCTCATCAACAGCGGCATGTTCGATACCCTGTCTCTCAATTTCGACGTCAAAGCCATTCACCTGGTCGGGGCCAACAACGTTGGGAAAACGAGTCTGATCGCCGTGATTCAGTTCCTGTTTTTCCCGAATTTCAACGAAATGACCTTCATCAAATCATCCGGTGAGTCCATGGGGTTTTATTTCCGGCCCGAGGGCTCCTACATTTTGTTTGAAGTGCGCACCATCACCGGAAGCATCCGGACAGTCGGTATTTACGGCACCGGCGAGTCGGACGGCCGGGTCAATTTCGTGTTCAATGGCGGGTTTGATCTTAATGAATTTTTGAGCGAAGAGAGCACGCCAAAGCCGCTTCAGGAGCTTCAAGCCGTATTTTTCAGCCGGAACTTCCATCGGTTCGACCGGTTCGAGCGTTATGAGGAGGCGCTTCTGGGCCTTCACACCCACGGCGAATACAATGTACCCATGTTCGATCTTTCCAAGACCAATTTCAGGCTGCTTCGAAAGCTCATGCAGGGCCTGCTTCGGCTCGATCGCATCGATGCGGCGGAGGTCCAGGATCTTCTGGTACGGATTGTGGAGAGGGGGGCGGTGAAAACCCGTTTCAACATGCTCCAGGATTTCGAGCAGAAGTACCGTCATATCAATCAGGTCCGGATTGAGCTTCGGGAACTGGAGGCACTGAAGCCAGTGGTGGCCCGGTACCAGAAGATACGCGCCCGCATAGGCGAGACAGAGGAAAAGAGAAGATCTCATTCCGAGCGGCTGTTTCATCTCTCTTCGGTTTACATGGCCAGGCTTGAAAAAGAAAAAGAGACCCTTGCCCGGGAATTCAAAACCCAGGAAACGCAGCATGAAACCCTCGGCGAACAGATCAAGGCCCGGATGAAGCGCATCGGTGATGCGGAGTCCGCCTTAGCTTCGGTCAAAGAAGCAAAGGAGCGATTGGAGGCCTTGACGGAAATCTGCAGGCAGCATTCGGAATCTCTCATCCGTCGGGAGCGGGACGAACGAGCTCATGCCAAGGTGGTGCTTGAAAACGCCCTGTCCACCGCCAGGCCCCAAAACATTCCGGACCTCAAACGTCAGCTGATGTCGATCCGCCGGGAACTTGCGGGGGCAAGAAGGCGGATGGAAGCCAAAACCCTGCAACAGGTCTGGGTGGATGCCGGTTTCGATGAGATGCACCGGGCTCTTCTTTCATTTCTGGTGTCCAATGATCTGTCCAGCCTTTCGGCCTCCGATTGTATGCAGAACCGGCAGGCGTTTGTCGATGCCTCGTTGCAAGCGGCGGACTATCTGGATGCAGAGGGCAACTTCAAGGGGTTTGGCCTGAACGTTCCACGGTCGCTCTGGTTTGTTCCAGAAATGGAACAAGAACCACTTATGGCCCAGTGTGACCGGCTTGAAGAGAATATGGCGAAAATTCATGGCGAGATCGATATCGCAGAAAATCAGGAAAAGAAACGACAGGAACTCTCGTCCCTGACAGCGGAGATTCAAGCCAGGGACACCCTGCTTGGCCGGTTTACCGAACTTGCCAACCTCAGCGAAAGATGGGAAAGCCCGGAAAATATCGAAACCAAACACGCTCAACAGGCCGATGAATTAAAACAGCTCGGTGATGCCGTTGATACCATGGAGGCGGAGGCCCGGTCCTTACGCCAGACCCAACACCGGACCCACAGCGCTCTTGAAGCGGCAGAAGCGCGGTGGCGGCAAGTCTGCCGGGAGCATGAATCGCTAACGGCGTTTACGTCCGTTCTACCGGAAATATTGGATGCGCTTACCCTGGAAGCATTACGGGATGAATACACCCTGGTCCGCGGGAATCTCTCCGAGATCGTGAAATCACTGGATAGGTACCAGATGGAGCTTGACGAACCGAGGGTAGAGCTGGAAGCCCGGTATGAAAAGTCAGGGGCGGATGTCGGCTTCGAAAAATGGCTGGTGCTAAAAACGAACCTTGCGGGAGAAATTACGGGGCTGGAAGCGCAGCTGACGCGGGAGTACGAGGGGATTTTTACCGTGGTCCGGGCAAAACTCTCCAAAATCACCCAGGCCTATGAGAGCGTGGAGGCCGAGGTGGCGGCGCTCAACAAGGGTATTCGAAACGTTCGGATTTCCAATATCGAACAGATCGGAATCGCCCTGGAAAAAACCAGCCTGCTGGATGCCATCGACCTGAGCGTTCCCGGCCAGTTGGATCTGTTTGCCACCCGGTCCGGCGGTGGTTCCCTGGAGGAAGCCCACGCTCAAGTGGAGGACTATTTCAACCATATCAAGCAGTACGGCAACGAAATCAATCTGAAGGACATGTTCCGGATCAAGTTTTCCGTAAAGTTCAACCATCAGGCTCAGCCGGTGGAGCGATACGAGATACATCGGTTCGAGTCCAACGGTACAGAGACGGGGGTGAAAATCGTAATTTATCTCGGACTGATCGGACTTCTTCAGGAGCGAAAAAATGTTGTCGCAACCAGAATCCCGTTTTTCCTGGACGAGGTCGGCAGCATCGATTCGGAGAACTTGAATCAACTCATAGCCTACTGCAGCCTCAACAACTTCCTACCGATTTTCGCCAGTCCGGAAATTCGCAAGGATATTTCTTGCAACTATCTTTTCAGACGAAACGGAAGCCGAAGCTTATTGGCGTCCGTGGTTAAAATCTCTGAAAGGAAACCTTCGGCAGGTAGCACATGAATCTTCCGTCCTGGCTCACCACACTGGTGAATAGGGGGGTGGTGGCACACTCGGCCGCGAACCCGAAAATACTGGCCGAATTGATTACCCTGGGAATCGTGGCCATCAAAACAGCCGGCATCCGCCGAACAGTCGTTGAAGCCAAACCGGAACAGCTCCGCATATGGCTTGATGCCCGGTATCCGGATCACGGCAGGATCCCGAATGCGGCCCGTATCCGGGAGGGGAACATTCTACGCAGCGGCGGCAGCAAAGCCGGAAGCAGCGCCCACGGGGTGCTCTCGTTTCAGTTCAAGTGGTTCGGCAAGGAGGACGATTTGTGGACACAAATGACCAGAACGTATGGGGTGGCGGCGGTTCTGACCGACCGGTTGGCGGACCTCACGCTATCGGCCATGTGGCGTCTTTTAACCATTGAAAACTGGGAGCCTTTTTTCCGGACGGATTATTCCGGAGCACCGGTTCCGGTCATGGTGGCCTACCTGGGCGGGAATGCACCCGGGAGCGTGATGGATGCGCTGAAAACATTTCCAACCCCGCCTGTATCGGTTCTTCATTTCGGAGATTACGATTGGGAGGGGCTGTATATCTTTCAGCGCCTGCAGAAGGTTCTGCCACAGGCCAGGCTTTATATCCCGGACAATATCGAGACACTTTTCAAACAGTTCGGCAAGCTGAATTTGATCGAAAATCAGAGGCGTAAAGCCTTGTTTGATGAAAATAACATGGAATGCCTTCCAGTGATAAAACTCATCGAGCAGCACAACGCCGGTCTGGAGCAGGAAATCGTCGGATTGCCGGGGACGGCACATATCTCATCCTAAAACATGAAAATGGCGCTGCGGAGTGTAGCGCCCCAGGCCTTGGTCCATGACCGGATCATGCCCTTCAGAGACGAAAATTCCACGGAAAACAGGATCTGCGGAGGTTCACCCCCCGGGTCTTTTGTACCTAAATTGTGCCCATGAGCTATTTCAGAAGGGTGAGAACTACACCCGCGAAGGAAAGTGAATGCATCCATTTGTTATCGAAGAAGCAACGATTGCCCAAGTACATCAGCGCATGAAAGACGGCACCTTGACGTGCCGTAAGCTCGTAGAAAATTATTTAGCCCGGATTGAAGCCTATGATCAACAAGGGCCCAAACTGAATTCAGTGATTTCTATCAATCCGAAAGCCTTGGATGAAGCAGAGGCCTTGGATCGGAATTGTATCGCGCGGGGTCTATCCGGTCCTTTGCACGGGATTCCGGTCTTGCTCAAAGACAATATCAATACCCATGATATGCCGACAACCGGAGGGTCGTTGAGCTTGGAGGGCTTTACTCCGGAGCAGGATGCCTTTATCACACGCAAGTTTAGAGAGTCCGGCGCTTTAATCTTAGCCAAAGCAAACCTCCATGAATTTGCCATCTGGGGCGAGACCATCAGTTCCATTTTGGGACAAACATTGAATCCTTACGATCAGACCCGCACACCCGGCGGCTCCAGCGGCGGAACCGGAGCTGCCATAGCCGCGAACTTCGGCCTGGTCGGCATCGGAACAGATACGGTCAATTCCATTCGTTCGCCTGCATCCGCGAATAATCTGGTGGGGATTCGTCCAACCATCGGGCTGGTGAGCCGTGATGGCATCCTTCCTTATTCCTTTACCCAGGACACGGCCGGACCCATTTGCAGAACGGTTGAAGATGCGGTGCGCGTGCTGGACGTGATTGCGGGCTATGATCCGGCCGATGACCAAACCGCCTGGTCGATCGGCCGCAAGCCGACATCTTATGGTGCGTTTTTAAAAGAGAGTGGGCTCAAAGACAAGCGCCTTGGGGTACTGGAAAGCTTTTTTGGCACAGACGCCATCCATAATGAAACGAATAAAGCTGTAAAAAGAAGCATTGAAGCCATGAAAGACCAAGGCGCAGAGATCGTATCTTTAAATGAAACGATTGATTCCGGCTATCTTGTAGATGAAGTCAGTGTTCACACGCATGAGCTTAAAGATCATTTGAACGTCTATCTGGGAGCTCTTCCGGATCATGCTTCCGTCCATTCTGTCGAAGAAGTTCTGGCCTCAGGTAAATACCATCCGGGCATCGAAGAAAACCTGAAGCAGGCAATGGCCTTAAGCACAGGGACCCCGGAATACAACCAACGGCTGGCCGAAAGAAGCAGGCTTCAAACCCGGATTATGAAACTGATGGCCGATGGCCGGCTGGATGCACTGGTTTATCCCCATCAAAAGCAGCTGGTCTGTGGAGTGGGGAGGAGCCAAAAGGAACGCAATGGGGTTTTGGGATCCGTGACGGGATTTCCCGCAATCTGCGTTCAAGCTGGCTTTTCAACGCCTACCGCAACGGCACCAATCGGGGTACCCATCGGCATGGAGATCTTGGGGCGGCCTTTCAGCGAGGCCACGCTGATCGAAATTGCCTATGGTTTTGAACAGGCAACCCATCACCGCAAGCCGCCGTTCAGCGCTCCGCCGCTTAGGGTTTACTAAAAGATAAATTCACAATTTTAGACATTGCGGCACCCGGCCGGAAAGGCGCGAAAACGAAGGGATATGGGGATATTCCGAGCTTTCGAGATATAGGGGAAAAAGCACGTAAGAAAATTACAGAATGATCATTTTTGATTGTGATACAACCAGCCATCCTGCTCAGCTTTTCTTCGATATTTAAATCCATTCTTCAATAGCTTTAGACTTAGTGCTTGGTAAAACCTATTCCTTAAGGAGTTGTTTTTATTTGGGGGTAATGTGCTCTTGTGAACGAGACTTTCGACCTCAGGAGTCATCTGAAGTTCGCCAGAAAACTGATGGACAATATCAGCAAAGGCAATGGCTTCTTGGTCCAAGTCATGAAAAATTCCAACTCTTTTGTTATTATCAAAGTAATCTAAATTTCCGCCTGGCACTTCCCCGAACATAGTAAATCCAGTCAAAAATAGTTTTTCCAATGGAAAAAGCCTTAATATAGTATACAAAGCGTATGTCCCCGTCGTGAACCATCTCGTCCTAATACCTGATGTAATGCCAAAAATATCAGGCGCCAAAGAAATCACGTAAGGAATATCACCAATCCATTCTTTTAATTTACCAAGGTCAAGATCTCTTTTGGGTTGTACAAAGACAACAATACATTTTGGCTGCAATGCTTCTGATGGAAGGGGGGACCTTTCAATACAGTTAATGTCATTTGAAAATAACACATCGGTTTTACTGCCTATATTTTCTTCAAATCCTTTTGTGTAGGCTCTATTAAAGCGAATCACCATATCGTGGGAGTCAATTGTCCGACCGTTATTCCAAGAGGTGATCGAGGAAGAATTTCCGACAAAGGCAGCAGAACGAACATGCGAAAACATGTCACGAAAATCAAAAATATCTATTTTCTCCATTATTAGCTTTCATCTTTTAAAAACAGTTCTTGTCTGCAAATGTGGTTTTAAGTGACTGCTCTTTTGTTGTCCCCTCTAACAACTGACTGTTATGGGTCTGAGTTCGGGGAGACCGTCCATGATTGCATATTTCAAAATAAAGTCAAAACGATCGACATCTGTACAAAAATCAAAATCCGCCTCCGATGCCCAGTGGATATCAGAATCAAAAAATTTTTTGGCATCCGGTGAAATACGGAGTCTTGCCCTGATTTCGACCCGACTCATGCGCTCTCCGTTGAGCGCCCGGCATATATATTCGGCACACAGTGTATCCTCATCTGAAGGGCGTATATCTCTGTGGCCCATACACATCAGAGAAACACTATCCGGGTTCTGTTTCTGGATATAGCGGACAATTGCCCCTGCATTGCAGAAACTACCACTAACAAGCTCTGATGCTCCGACTGCTGCCTGAAAACCCTGCGTACCGGCACTGGTCGTGAAAACAACCGTTCTGCCCTTAAGGTCCAGTTCTATCGCCTTTGAAGGTGAATTGCCAAAATCCGCTTCAGGTAGTTTTTCTCCAGCCCGCTCTCCTGCAAAAAAGAAATCGGGATTGTGTTGTTTTAGATCATACGCTTTTCCTGCATCTGCCAATGGAATCAATCTTTTTGCACCTCTCTCAATAAAGCAGCAAGCTGTTGTGAAAGCTCGAAACACATCAATAATCACCGTCAAACCCTCAGCCTTCACTCCCTCCCGGCTCTGCTGCAAGATGCGAATATCAAACATGCGTTGTCTGCCTCAGCTCTGGGGCATAACGGCTGATGGTCTCTAGAACACAAACCATTTGCCTGACACGTTCCTCGATCTCATTCTGACTCGGGAGATGATTCTGATGACCTTGTGAAACTGCACCACATTTGAGATATACCGGAGCACATAGACGGATAATCTCCGGAATTTGTGGTGTACGAATCATGCCACCTGCATCAGCAGCAGTATCCGAGAAGATATCCAGTGTGCAGGACACCGCTTGTCTAACAGCCGACAGCATCGGTAACTCCAGATCTGGAACCAGATTAATGCTGTCCGCCCCCACCTCTGAAAACAGGGCCGCCGCAGCCGGATTAGCACAACCGCTATGCACTGAAAGTTTGAGCCGGATGTCCCCGGGAAGCTCACCCTTATTTCTCAGTTTGCTGATCACTGAAAGCAGTCCTTCATCATAAACTAGAAAATCCCTAACCCCGAGTTCCACCCCCTTGATCACATCATCCAGAGCGTACATAACGTTATCCATGCCCCTGAGCCGGTAACCCACCCGAACACCGTTCTTGGCTCTTACGAAGCCACCCGTGTCATAAACCGCACGGGGGCCAATGGAGAACACCGGTGCAATGTTCCGCTCGCGACAAAGCACTACCATTTCAGAAATTTCTTTTTCCGGGAGTCGGAAAATTCCGCGGCACTCATCTACTCGATTAACGCGTACCCCTGCGGCATCCGTCAAAGTCAACACAGTTTCAAGTATCTTTAAATTATTGATACTTGAAAGCTCTATACCAAAAGCGCCCCCGTCCGGAAAGCTAAGTTGTGAAGATGGCAACCCGTAATTATCTCGACCTGGCAGAGATATCGTTTCCAACAATTCATGTGATCGCAGCATGCTCCAATTCCTTCCATCCAATTTTCTTGAGAAGATACTCGGTCATACAGATGTCCTCAAGGGAGTGCACATCCCCGCCAGAAACATTCTCAATATACAGAATCTTGTTCCCAAGGTAGGAAAACGGTGGTTGTCCGTTGGGCGGGAAACAATGGTTGTAACGTATTACCCTTACTGCGCCGTCCAAAACAAAACAGGGCTCCAGATTTTGCCTGTTGGTAGATGTGTTTTCTGGCATCTCCAGCCAAGTGGATAGTGTGCCGTTGGATGTGATTTTCTTGGTCCGGTACGGGTGGATGGAATGATCAATATAGCCGCTCACACAAGAATCTGCTTCTGGCGCACCAGCGAGTTTCTCTATCGCTTCATCGACTATGCCCTGCCTGTGCACTCCGCAATTGCAGTGCATGGTGATCAAAAAATTAATCTCGCAACCGATACTCTCAACCGCATGATTAATCGCATCAACAAGTTCTGAGCTGTCCTGAGCCAGAGCATGAGGGCGGTCAATAATACATACACCCATTTCTCGGGCTACACGTTTTATATCCTCACAATCCGTGGAAACATAAACATCATCAATAAGCGTCGCCTCTTTTGCAGCATGCATGGCGTAGTAGACAAGAGGCCGCCCCAAGACCGGATAAACATTCTTGCCTTTCACAGATTTGCTTCCACCTCTTCCGGTAAGCAACACAATATTTTTTCCACTCATATTTAATCACTCCATTCTTATTACAGCGAGGTAATGCGGCTCTAATCATCGCATGGTCAGCACCCTTATCCTTGGTCCATATATGCCGGCCTGGCTTAATGACGCGGACCTTTAAAAAGCAGTCCGTGATGTGTTCAGCCAGGCAGCTCGGGAGTGATTTTCAAACATGCTGATGCCAGCTGTCTTCCAGCCTGTGAACAGCTTTCTCTCTTCGCACAGCGCTTGTTCTACTCGTCTCCGTCATCGCTTTTACAAACCATCTCAAAAATAATATCATCACCCCATGGCGGGGTTGTGACCCTTTTCCAAAGACTCAGGATGGTTTTTTTATGATTACCTGATTCTTTAGGAAAATCCAACCTATTTTAGTGGCCATCCTGAATGGGGAGAAAAGCGAGAGCCTCTATGATTTAAATATGCACTGAACTTTCTTTACCTAATCCAATATCCCAACTTCGCTTTACCTGGCACGTGTCCATAAAATAATTTAAAAATAATTGATTTGTTGAGGAAAAATGGTGTAAAAACAGAATCAACTCACTTCAAAATCGACCTGTCAAGAAGTAGTCATAAAGGACGCTCAACAACCGATTGTTCTTAAGGACGCCTCAATATGAATAAAAACGAATTGAAAAAACAATATGCCCAAACCGTCCAACCCATGGGGGTTTACCAGGTCATCAACAAGGCCAATGGAAAAGTGTTCATAGACAGCAGCCTGGGTATTCAAGGGAAAATGAACCGGTGCAAGTTCCAGCTTGCCCATGGGTCCCATATGAACAAGACCCTCCAGAAGGATTTTAATCTGAGCGGCCTGGAAAATTTTTCATTTGAGGTATTGGACCTTCTGGAACCTGAAAAAGATTTGAAAACGGATTACAGAGAGGATCTGAAAATGCTTGAAGCCATGTGGATTGAGAAAATCCAGCCCTTTGATGAAAAAGGATACAATGACCGAAAACAAATGAAGCTGAAACCATGAAAATATCCGTGATTTTGGCCCATCCCGATCCTGGGAGCTTCAACCATGCCATGGCAGTTGCGGCTTTAGAAACATTGCATCACAACCGGCATGAGGTTTTATTTCATGATTTGTATGCTGAAAAATTTGATCCCCTGCTTCCGGTTTGGGAAATCTCCAAGGACGCTTCCCTGCCGCCGTCAATTGCCCGGCATTGCCAAGAGATTTCCGAGGTGGACGGAATTATTATCATTCATCCCAACTGGTGGGGACAGCCTCCGGCCATTTTAAAAGGTTGGGTGGACCGGGTGATTCGACCGGGCGTGGCCTATGAATTCCTGGAAGAGGACAACGGAGAAGGGGTCCCCAACGGGTTGTTGAAAGCAAAAGCAGCCCTGGTTTTCAACACCTCCAATACGGAAGCCCGAAGGGAAAAGGAGGTTTTTGGTGATCCCCTGGAAACCCTTTGGAAAAACTGCATCTTCGGCCTGTGCGGGATTCCTGCCTTTCATCGAACCATGTTCGGGGTTATGGTCGTTAGCTCTGATCAGCAGCGCAAAGCGTGGCTGGAGCAAGTCCGGCAAACCGTGCAGGACCATTTCCCGTAATAAAGAAAGGAATCTTCCCCATGTTTGATTTTATGATGACCGAGGACCAGAAAAAGCTTCGGGATGAGGCCAGGGCCTTTACCAACTGGGTGCCCCGTGAATTGATTTTGGACATGGATGCGGAAAAGATCCAGTTCCCCCATGAATATCTTAAGGAAGCCGGAAAAAGAAATCTCCTGGGCCTGCGAATTCCAAAAGCGTATGGGGGCAGGGGGCTGGGCTGGGTTGAAAATGGCATTGCCGCGGAAGAAATCGGAGTGGCGAGCTATTCCCTGGCCTGTCTCTGGGGGGTGGGGGCGGATATTGTCTGCGATGCTATTGTTCAGTTTGGTACCGAGGAATTGAAGCAAGAAATCGTGGTGCCTCTGCTGAAGGGAGAAGTCTACGCCGCCGAGGGGTTGACCGAACCCAGAGGCGGGTCGGATTTTTTCGGTACCACCACCCGAGCGGTGCAATCCGGGGATGATTGGGTGTTGAACGGGCAAAAACGGTTTATTGTGGGAGCGGAAGGGGCCGACTGGTTTTTGATCTATGCGGCAACCCG
>JAHIFE010000152.1 GCA_018901125.1 Pseudomonadota bacterium
CTGCCTGACGTGCGGTCGAAAGACAGCGCTTTGCATGGTAACCTGCTCGGTGATCAGGCAGCACCGAGCAAAGCGAGCTGACTGCCGAAGGCAGCCCGAAGGGTGGCAACGTGCCATCAACACAGCAGAGGCCATAGTAGGTGTGGACATTGTCATTGGCGGAATGACGAGTGGAAACGAGCCGCGACCCGCATATGCGGAGGCGGCGGAGGTCTCACCCCACTGAAGGGCCAAACGCGAAGAACAGTGGCATACCCAATGAGCTCTGAAATGCGATGAACCCGAACGGGGGAGCAACTAAACAGGCGCGTCATGGGACAAGGTGCTTCTGATGATCAAAAGCAGTTGCCATCAGTTTTTAAAAGAACTGATTTAGGTCATTACCCGGCTATGGCCCGGTATCTTCGCGAACCGCCCGGTGCGGACCGCCGGGTAGGGCAGGGATCTTACGACCCCTGCTCCCCCTAAGAACCCTGCGTGAGACTTTCACCTCACAGGGCTCAAGCATTGATAAGGCACCTTAAAGCACCCGACGTTATTCTTAACGCCTTCACGATACTTACCTGCAAACGATTTACAGCCTGTCTTACTTTCTTCCAATCGATGGAATCCCATAAAACAGAATTGCTCTTCCGGCCGTCAACGGTTAAATCCCATTGTCTATCCACACCTGAAAGATTAAAAAGTTGCATATATTTCCCGTGATTCAACACCTGCCGGAAGTCTGCTCACTTTCGTGCCGGGCAAATTTTGAACCCGTATCCACTCCATTACAGAATGGCATTTGCTTTTTCCGACCTCCTCTACCCACTTATCTATGGCGCTCCTTACGGATTGCTTTCCATTTTCCAAATGGAGACAATTGGGCTTACCATGTTCCGCTGATTCTACACGATGGGTTAGTGCCTGCCTGTTTGCCGGGAAAATATCCGATCGCGTGAAGTGACATACGACCACTTCAACCATTCTCCGTACCATTTTGGTCAAGGCTTGCCAGCACCTTTAGCCTATACACCGTCACGACATTTATCAGCAGTTCACATGTGTTACACATACCATCATTTATAGCTCCCATTCCGGATTGGTGCTCCCAGAGTTGAGATCCCCTTACGGGTCACTCTTCCAGCCAAAGGCTGAGGGCTACATTGTCCCCCGGGCTTCACACAAGGCCGTTACCAGCAATGCATGCCGAGGTATAAAACTACTGGCGATACAGTAGGCTGATTCTAAGATCAGCTATAAAAACAGCGACATCATGTCGCAACGCATGATAGGTGGTGTGGGGAGGGGGAGAGAAAAACTCCCCCTTACCCGATTATATTTTCTTATTTTCTTTTAATTCAGGATTGCGTTCATAAAATCCGTCTAAATCCTCAAGATTTGTATGACAAACCCTGCATTTTAAATCTGGATTATCCTGCCTATATTCGGGTTTTAAACACTGGGGACATATCCAAATACTTTCAACTTCTTTGGCCTTTTTCCAAGTTGTAATCAGCTTTTTTTTATTTAACAAAGCATAAAAAACCCAAAAAAAACCAAGGATAATTAAAAACCCACCCAAAGATTTAGGAACAGGAAAACCATAAATACTTGGTGATGTATCAAAGTAAATTAGGGTGCCAAATAGTATAATTAAAACCCCAAATAAAATTTCGCTAAATATCTTTTTTGACATGATTGGGCCAAATATAACGCAGCACCCACCTGCCGCTGAACCAACTTAGAAAGAATGCCATTCCTTCGCCGGTCAGGTGAGGTGCATTTGATAGTGAAATTATTCTTCGTAGTAATCAATAATGGCTAACCTTTTGTCCTGATCGGCAATTATTGTTATTTGACCCCCATCCTTAAAATTCTTAGGATATGCAACGTAGTTATAAGCTACCGGAAAATCTTTTCCAACTTTATCTGGAATATTTGAATAATTCGTTCCATCAGCCTGAACCTGTATAAACTCATATCCTTCCAATAATCGCGGGAAGTCCTTTGGATCAATTTCTATTGCACAAATTACTACTACATCGGTTGGCACCCAAACAGAACTACAATCCAGTAAACGCAAAGATTTCGGTGTTGGAGATATATTTAGCAACTTTGCTATATTATTCGGCGCTTCATGATCATCGATGACTTTTACAATCACTATGGTGATTATTATTACACCTAAAGCCACAATTAATATCTTAGAAGATCGCTTTAGAATCATTTATCTTCCAAACACTAACGTTTGAATTGTGGGGCCGCGCGCTTTTTGCGGTACCACACAAATGACATGTTATGAGTTTCGTCACCTATGGGCCAAGGAGTTCACTATAGATACTCCAGATTTTCAATGACTATGTATGCACAAATGAGAACATAAGTAATGCTATTTGCCCTATAGATGATGCTTTTGAGCGCTTTTGGTTCAATGTCACTATCAAGCTTTAACGCATATGCAGATTCAACCTTGCACGATATCCACCAATGCAGAACTGTTCCCAGCA
>JAHIFE010000153.1 GCA_018901125.1 Pseudomonadota bacterium
AGCCAGTTTCAAAACGTCCCATTTTGGCCGATCTCTGCGTTGGGTGAAAATTTTAATCCTCGAAATACTCCATGTATTCCTGCGGTTAAAATTTTCACCCGCCTTGACCTTGACCAAACTGAAACGTTTTGAAAGTGGCTCGTTATTCCGAAAAAGCGGGACTATAGCTGGATAAAACGAAAAAAGAAAGATAAGCGATTAAGACTATTGCTAAATAACTATCTGGATTTATTGGAGCCGACGGGCGGAGTCGAACCGCCTACCTGCTGATTACGAATCAGCTGCTCTACCGGGTGAGCTACGTCGGCTGAATTTTATTTCGAAAATTAGGTACTTTGTTTATGTGTCAAAATCAAGAGAAAAATAATTCTTTCGACTATCTTCTTAAGTCCTTTTCAGAAAGAGAGCAAGGAATAGATTTCGAAGGGCTGTCCGGTTCAAAAAAAGCTTATATCGCATTCAGGCTGTATACAAAACATAAATTACCGATGTTGGTTATTGTGCCTTCGGTAAAAGAGTCAGCAGATTTTGTTAATGACCTTAATTATTTTTTTAACGGCCAAAATATTCCCGTAATGATTTTCCCCCAATACAATGTTTCTTCTAAATCTGTGTCTTATCATAATGAAATAGCATCGGATCGTATCAGAACTCTCTATAAGGCCGTAGAAAGTCAAACCCCTCCAATTATAGTTACTACACCAGGCGCATTGGCCGGAAGGCTTATTCCAAAGAATGAATTATTAAATTTTTCCGAGCTCATAGCAGAGGGCGAAGAGTTAGAAAGAGAGAGCCTGATCGCAAAACTGGTTGCGGGGGGCTATTGCAGAACCGCTATTGTTGAGGAACCTGGAGATTATTGTATCAGAGGTGGTATCATTGATATTTTTACGCCTATTTATCCTGATCCTTTAAGGATTGATCTTTCCGGTGATATTGTAGAGTCAATAAGATTTTTTTCAGCAGCAAGCCAGAGAAGTATAAAAACTGTACGTGAAGCAGTTATCCTTCCTGCAAAAGAAGCAATAGTAAAAAGCAAAAATTTAAATCAAATTATCAGCCGGATAAGAGAACTCGCATCCGGTCTTAATATACCTGTTTCAAAAGTTAGAGCAACGATCGATAAAATAAAAAATGAGGGGATTCTGCCTGACATTGAAGGTTTAAACTGTCTGGTTTATTCAAAGCCCGATTCTCTTTTTGATTATCTTCCCGAAAATTCCATTTTTATTATGGATGAGCCTGAACAACTTAAACAAGCATCGGATGAACTGTTTGGCAAGGAGCTGAAAAATTATACTTCTGCCAGCGATGAACAAAGATTGTGTATAAATCCTGATAATATATATCTGTCATGGGATGAAATATCGAAAATAATCAATGGAAAAAAGAATTATAACTTCAGATCTATCGGCTTTTTAAGCAGCAATGAGAACAAACGTTGTTCAATTAAATGCGGTGATTTTATAAAAAGTAATGATTCTGTGATCCAGGATCTGAAAACCCGGATTAAAAAAGAAAACTACCTTTTGCCCCTCGTGCAATGGATTGATGATAAAAAAAACTTGCGCTGTTCTGCTTTAATTGTTTGCAGCACCATTTCTCAGGCCGAAAGAGTTAAATCTCTCTTATTGCCATACGGGATTACAATACAAATAAAAGATAAATTTTCCGAAGGTATGGGTATAAAAGCAGAAGCATATATTTGTATAGGACGCATTTCTTCCGGTTTTGTTTATCTTGAAGAAGCATTATCAATAATAACGGAAGATGAGATTTTCGGTGCAAAACATCATGTGCAAAGGCAATCAACAAGAAGACCGGCTTCAATGATTATTGCTTTTGAAGATTTAAAAAAAGGAGATCTTGTAGTTCATAATGATCATGGAATAGGACAATACGAAGGTATTGTAAAACTTACGATTGACGGTTCAACCAATGATTTTCTGCTTATTTTATACAAAGACGATGACAGGCTGTATCTTCCGGTTGATAAAATGAACATGGTTTTTAAATACATGGGCGTTGACGAAATTGTGCCTGTTCTCGACAAAATGGGTGGGAAAGCATGGGATCGGGTTAAGGAACGTGCAAAAAAGTCCGCTGAAAAAATTGCTGGCGAACTTCTGAAATTGTATGCAACGAGAAAAATAAACGAAGGCTTTGCGCATAAAAAGCCGGACAGTTATTTCCAGGATTTTGAGGCAGGATTCACATATGAAGAGACACCTGACCAGCTTCGGGCAATTGATGATGTTCTAAGTGACATGGAAAATAATACTCCCATGGACAGGCTTGTATGCGGTGATGTCGGATATGGTAAAACCGAAGTGGCTCTCAGAGCTTCATTTCTTGCAATTAATTGTGCCAAGCAGGTAGCGGTTCTTGTTCCTACAACGGTTCTTGCGGAACAGCATTTATCAACTTTTACTGCGCGATTCGAAAAATACCCGGTTAATATTGAATGTCTCAGCAGATTCAGAAGCATCAAGGAACAAAAAAGAATAATATCTGATATGTCATCCGGAAAAGTTGATATCGTTATCGGAACCCACAGGCTTTTACAAAAAGATATTGTTTTTAAAGACCTTGGACTTATAGTACTTGACGAAGAGCATCGGTTTGGTGTCAAGCATAAGGAAAAGCTGAAAAAATTAAGAAATAATGTAGATGTTCTTGCATTGACGGCCACACCGATTCCAAGAACATTGCATATGTCGCTTACCGGAATACGTGATATCAGCGTTATTTCCACCCCGCCTGAACACCGCCAGTCTATAATAACTTATGTATCCGAATTTGATGAAGCTCTGATTGCTGAAGCGGTAAGAAAAGAGCTTGCCAGGAAAGGCCAGATATATTTTGTTCATAACAATATTTTCACAATAGAAAAAATCGCAAATAAAATGCAGGAGCTTATTCCCGAAGTAAAAATCGGTATCGGGCATGGCAGACTGAGTGAAAATGAACTCGAAAGTGTTATGCTCAAATTCGTAAATAAAGATATTGATATGCTGGTTTGCACCACAATCATTGAATCAGGCCTTGATATCCCTTCGGCTAATACGATAATTGTAAACAGAGCCGATAGGTTTGGACTGGCGCAGATTTACCAGTTACGTGGCAGGGTAGGGCGGTCTGATGAACAGGCTTATGCTTATCTTTTTATTCCGAAAGACAGCATTCTTGGAAAAGATGCCCAAAAACGGCTGAAAGTATTGATGGAACACAGTGATCTTGGTTCAGGATTCCAGATCGCAATGAGTGATTTAAGAATAAGGGGAGGGGGTACAATTCTGGGCGCTTCCCAGTCAGGGCATATTGCAGCCGTTGGATATGAGATGTTTCTAAAGCTTATGGAAGAAGCGATTTGCGAACTTAAAGGAGAACCTGTAAAAGAAATCCTGGAACCGGAAATAAATATTTCCATGTCGGCATATCTTTCTGAATCATATGTGTCCGATATTGATCAGAGACTTACAGCCTACCGCCGTCTTGCAAAAATGACTGAACTTTACGAGGTCTCAGATTTTAAAGCCGAACTGGAGGATAGATTCGGATCTTTGCCTGGGGAGGCATCCAATCTTTTGATAAAAATCATGCTAAGGATATTAGCGCAAAAATCAGGTATTCAACGCCTCAATTTAAAAGATCGCCAGCTTTTGCTGTATTTTGCGCAAGATTCATCTATAAAAAATCCTTCGGAACTCATTGATATGGTTATTTCAAATAAAGGCCGGTTCGAATTTACACCTGATCATGTACTTAAGGTAAATTTGACTAAACATAGTTTTATCAAGCAAATAGGTGAGGTTAAAAACATCTTGAAAGAAATTGCTCAACGTGTTAACAGCTGAATATTTCAAACAAATAATATGCCGGACTTGTAATAAGTCCATCTTAAACCAATAACATCAAACCATACTGCGATCGGATATTTATGAAAAGCAAACTCAGAACACACTCAAATTGTATAATAACAATTTTCATTTTAGCAATACTGCAAAGCGGTTTTATCTACAAAGGGTTATGCATGGCTGAAGTTGTAGACAGGGTTGTTGCTGTGGTTAATAATGATGTTATTACACTTAATGAACTTACAACAGCCATGAATGTTTATGCTGAAAAAATAAAATCGCATGGATATCCTTTAGAACAAGAGCGTACAATGCTTTTTAAACTGCGTGAAGACATTCTGGATCAGCTTATTAACCAAAAACTTACCGATCAGGAAATTGCGAAATACGAGCTTACTGCGAGCGATAAAGAGATTGATAATACAATTGAGCGCATTAAAGAGGCTAAATTTTTAACTGAAGAAGAGTTAAGGGATCTGGTAGCAAAAGATGGCCTGACGTTTGACGAGTTCCGCGGAAAGCTTAAGGAGAATATTCTCAGATCAAGGCTTCTTGATATCAAAATTAAATCAAAGATAGTAATAACAAAAGATGATATTAAAGCATATTATGAAAGCCATAAGAGTGATTATATGCCAAAGAAAAAATACCATCTTTTAAACATAATAAAAAAAGTCGATTCCTATGCAGACGAGGATGAAAAACATGAAGCTATGCTGGTAATGGAAAAGATTTATGCAGAATTAATTGAAGGGCGTCTGTTTGAAGAAGTTGGCAAAGATTATTCTGAATTGCCCAGTATAGAGACTTCGGATTTGGGGACATTTAAATTTGATGAATTATCACAACAAGTGCAGGATGCTATAAAAGATCTTAAACAAAAAGAATTTACAAAAACACTTGAAAATGATCTGGGATATCAAATAATCTATATAAAGGAGATTGAAATAAAGCCCGGCAAGTCACTTGATGAAGCGTATGCCGAAATTCAGGAGATAATTTTTAACAATGTTACCAATGAAAAATTTAAACTTTGGATAGAGCAACTAAGGCAACAGTCTTACATTAAGATTATTAAATAGAGCCAATTCCAAAACGCCCCATTTGGGCCGATCTCAGCGTTGGTTTTAAATTTTAATCCTCAAAATACTCAATGTATTCCTGCATCTTTTGCGAAAACATCAATTACGATGGATTCGCAAAAGTCCATCATGATTGTTAATGATATAAATATACATATTCCTTTAATGTAACGGGATTATTAATAGATGCCAAATTACACATTGCCTGCAATAGTACTTCGGCGTGTAGATTTTGGGGACTATGATTTAATATTGACTTTCTTCTCATTGAATAAAGGCAAGATATCAGCTATTGCAAAATCTGCGAAAAAAAGCTCAAAACGTTTTGGCGGAATTCTTGAATTATTCTCGGTTCTCCAGGTTGTATGCAGTTCCACGAAAGACAGAGAGCTTATGGTATTGCAAGAGGCAGACCTTATTAATTCATTTTCGGGTATAAGGGGAGACTTCAAAAAAACTGCATATGCAAGTTATTTTTCTGAAATAATTAATGCATGGTCTGAAGCCGGATCAGAACAGGAGAATATTTATCGCCTTTTATACTATGTTCTTGAACAACTTGATATCTGCAAAATACCGGAAGAAATATTAAGCGTTATATTCCAGATGAGATTCGCTGATATAGCTGGTGTTCGTCCTAATTTGTCAGTATGTACGGACTGTCGTCTTGAGATAGACAGGATAAAAGAAGATCTTGTTGCCTTTGACTTTATAAAGGGAGGAATTGTTTGCCAAAAATGTGCCGGCATGTCTGTTAACCGGCTATTTCTTTCCAAAGGGACAATCAAGCGTCTCCTTTGGGTTGAAAACGGCGATTTGTCGAAGGCAGCGAAAATTCGATTTACTCCTTCTTCGGTAAAAGAAGGATTGGGGTTTCTGGAGTCATTTACAACTTATCATATTGGAAAAGAGCTGCAAAGCCTTAGATTTTTAAAACAGATCAGGAAAAAAGATGAGTAATATTATAGATTTATTGAAATCAGAATCTGTTGAAGCATCGGTTCCCTGCCGTATTGATATGGGCGGAACATTAGATATAAGCACGTTTTATTATCCGCTGATGCATCTTAACCCATGCACATTTAATATTGCTGTTAATTTAAGAACCAAAGTGTATCTGCATGCATTTGATAAAGGAAAGATAAAGGTTTCTTCGCGTGGTTTTAAAAGCGCGGTATATCCTATCGAAAAAGCTCCTTTCAACCACTCTCTGGGGCTTATGTTTGCTGTTGCATCATTTTTCAGGGCAGACGGAGTCCATATTGTCATTGATTCTTCATCTCCTCCAAGAAGTGCTTTGGGCGGATCATCTTCTGCCGCTGTAGCCCTTATAGCGGCGTTTTCAAAATTATTTGAAAAAACTGGCAAAAAAGCATTGTCTAAACAGCATATTGCTCTGCTTGCACATGCAATCGAACAAAGCGTTGCAGGAGTGCCATGCGGACTACAGGATCAACTTGCAGCAGCTTTCGGCGGAGTTAACGCATGGTACTGGAATGATGGAGCTGATGGGGCTCCTTTTAAAAAGAAGATCATAATTAAAAAGAGTTTCTTCGCAGATTTTAAAAAAAATCTGCTTCTTGCATATTGCGGCATTCCGCATGAATCAAAAAATATTAACGGCATATGGGTCAACCAGTTCGTTTCCGGCAAACATCGCAATTTATGGGATGATATAGTGACATGCACAAGTAAATTTGTTGATGCCTTATCAAATCATGAATTTGTTGACGCTGCTTTACTTATGAACAAAGAGACTGCTATAAGGACAAAAATGACGCCGGACGTTTTAGAAGATATAGGGCGCAGGCTTGTAAAATCGGCACAAAATAATAACTGTGGAGCAAGATTTACCGGGGCAGGAGGCGGAGGCTGTATATGGGCTATAGGAGAGGCTTCCGATATTGAAAAATTAAAACCCAAATGGGAGTATGTGCTTTCGCAAAGAAAAGGAGCCCGCCTGCTTGATTTTGAGCCGGATTCAGAAGGTTTGCTGATAAACTAATATGAGGTATGGAATATGAATTTTCAAGATGTTATCCTGTCATTACAAAAATACTGGTCGCGTAAAGGGTGTGTCCTTGCGCAATCATATGATATAGAAGTTGGTGCCGGTACTTTTCATCCTGCTACATTAATGAAAGCTCTGGGGCCTGAGCCATGGAATGTTGCTTATGTCCAACCCTCAAGACGTCCAACAGACGGACGATACGGGGAAAACCCTAACAGGCTTCAACATTACTACCAATATCAGGTAATGCTTAAGCCTTCTCCGGGAGATATTCAGCAGCAGTATCTTATGAGTTTAAAAGCCCTTGGCATAAACCCTCTTGATCATGATATAAGATTTGTTGAAGACGATTGGGAATCTCCTACGCTTGGCGCTTCAGGTCTTGGATGGGAAGTATGGCTGGATGGGATGGAAATAACGCAGTTTACATACTTTCAGATAGCAGGAAGCATAGAACTTCATCCGATTTCCGTTGAGATTACATATGGACTGGAACGGATAGCCATGTACCTGCAAGGTGTTGACAATGTCTATAATCTTAAGTGGAATGACTCTATTACGTACGGAGATATTTATCATCATCAGGAAGTAGAACAGTCAACTTATAATTTCGAAAAAGCCGATATCAGTTTTCTGCATAATCTTTTTGCACTGTACGAGGCTGAGTCTTCAAGAATAATTAAAGACTCGCTTGTTATTCCCGCCTATGAATACTGTCTGAAATGTTCGCATACTTTTAACCTTCTTGATGCCCGCGGTGCAATCAGTGTTACGGAAAGAACAGGTTACATAGCAAGGATCAGAAACCTTGCGAGGGCATGTGCGGAAGAGTATTTGAAGCAAAGAAAAGACATGGGGTTTCCTTTGCTTCAAAAGAGGTGATCGCATATAATAATTCGGGGGCTATTAATTAGTCCTGCATGTAAATAGTTTTTGAAAACCGAGGTAAAAATGGAAACTCTGTTACTTGAGATTGGAATGGAAGAAATTCCTGCAGGCTATATTGAACCGGCATTGAGAGCTCTTTCGGCTATTCTTTTGCAAAGACTGACTGAAGAAAGAATAACACATGGAGATTTAAAAACATTCGGAACACCAAGGAGGCTTTCCGTTTGTGTTTTTGATGTTTCAACAAAACAGGATTCCCTGACTACTGAAATTGTCGGGCCGCCGGAAAAAATAGGATTTGATGGCAACGGGCAGCTGACAATAGCCGGGAAAAAATTTGCGGAAAAAATGCGTATAAGTCCGAAATCCATTAATGTAAAGCAAACTGAAAAGGGATCTTATCTTTGTGCGGTCAAAACAGAGTCAGGAATAGAAAGCAAAGCCGTCTTAAAAAAAATACTTCCACAGGTTATTTTGCAAATTCCTTTTCCAAAAGTTATGAAATGGGCAGACCTTGATATCAGATTTGCAAGGCCTATCCAGTCTATCGTTGCTCTTTTAGGCAAGCAGGTTATATCCTTTAAGATTGGTAACATTAAAAGTTCAAGAAATAGTTTCGGCCATCGCTTCTTATGTCCCGGCAAAATTAAAATATCCCATCCGGGTGAATACGTTGAAAAGTTGAAAGAAGCCTTTGTGCTTGCAGACATTGATGAGAGAAAAAACAGTATCAAAAAGCATATTGCCCAAATTGCGGAAAAGCTTGATGGGAAAGTTTTGGATGATGAAGAACTTGTAGGTGTCGTAACTAACCTCGTCGAATATCCGGTACCGGTTGCCGGAAGTTTTGACAAATCTTATCTTGAAGTGCCGGATGAAGTTCTTATAAATTCAATGCGGGAGCATCAGAAGTATTTTGCAATAATTGATGCAAATAAAAGGCTTCTGCCAAATTTTATTGCTGTTAATAATACGCTGGCCAAAAACATGCAGGTAGTTGTAAAGGGTCATGAAAGAGTTTTAAGAGCTCGCCTTGAAGATGCCAGGTTTTTTTATAAAAACGATATACATGTTTCACCTGATGACTGGGTTGAAAAACTAAAAGGAGTACTCTTTCAGGCAAAACTCGGCACCATGTACGAGAAAACTCAACGGATTGAAAAATTGGCTGCTTACCTTTCGGATCAAATAACTGATGATACACAAATCAAAAAGCAGGCTATAAGAGCTGCAAGGTTGTGCAAAGCTGATCTGGTAAGCCATGTAGTGGGAGAGTTCCCGAAACTTCAGGGCATTATGGGAAGGATATATGCTGAAAACACCGGGGAAGATAAAAACGTTGCTCTTGCTATTGAAGAACACTACAGGCCAGCCTATTCAGGCGGGGAGCTTCCGAAAACTACAGTTGGTGCAATAGTAGCAATAGCCGATAAGATAGATTCGATTTGTGGCTGTTTTTCTGCGGGGCTTATACCTACAGGAGCTTCAGATCCTTATGCATTAAGAAGGCAGGGAATCGGCATAATTCAGATAATGCTTGATAAAGGGTTTCCTTTTTCGTTAAGGAGCCTGATTGAAAAAAGTCTATCACTGTTTGAAATACAAGATGCTATCGAAATACACAGCAGAGCAGATAATGTATATGGTTTTCTGCAAAGCCGGATATCACATTTGCTTACAGAAGAGGGCTATGCAAAAAATGTGGTTTCGTCAATTGTAACTATTTCCGTAAACCATGTGCCTGATGTCTGGAAACGTACAATAGCGCTTGAAAAACTTAAATCTGCTTCCGACTTTGAACAGCTTGCAACTACATTTAAACGGGTAGTCAATATTATCAAAAAATCAGCTCCTGAAAATGCCGGTTGCGAAACTTATATAAATGAAGGATTGTTTGAAAAAGAATGCGAGTCGGCTTTGTTTTCGGCATATAAAGATATTAAAATAAGAGTATCGGAAAATCTTTTACAAGGGGCCTATGAACAGTCCCTTCTTGACATTGCGTCTCTTAGGACTCCCGTTGATGATTTTTTTGACGGGGTTTTAGTAATGGCGGAAGATGAAAATATCCGTAACAACCGCATAGCCCTGCTCAGAGCTATTTCCGACCTTTTTGCGTTATTTGCAGATTTTTCAAAACTTTGAGAAGTATCGTTTTTCAGTTGTTTTTTATGAAGATCAAACAAAATAAAATAAATGGAGGATAACATGCCTTTTGATCCTGATTTGGATAAAATATTAAAGCAGTGGAGATGTGAGGAAACAGGTCTTGTAGTTTCCATAAATCGTTATGGTGACGGCGAAGCTAAGCTTCAGATAGGCCCTAGAGTATTTATAAAAAAAGATGGAAATGAAAGCCAGCGTAAGGCGGGTCGACTTACAATAGAAGATCTTATGTGGTTTTACGAAATTATTGATGAAGTAAAAGAAGAACTATCAAAGCTTGCCGTCCCCAAATGATTGGTTTGATTTTCATTGCAACCTGTGAGGCTTTGATAAGAATATGCCAGACATTATAAATCCTGACATTGCTAAAAAAGTTGAGAACCTGAGGTCAGAGATTCAAAGACATAATTATCGATATTATGTCATGGATGATCCTCAGATTTCCGATGCACAATATGATAAAATGATGCAGGAATTGATTGAGCTTGAAGCAAAATATCCGGAACTTTCAAGTCCTGATTCTCCAACCATGAAAGTAGGTGCGGCACCTGTTAAAAAATTTGAGCAGATTAAACATTCTGTTAAAATGCTAAGTCTTGATAATGCATTCTCAGATTCTGATATTTTAAATTTTGACAGGCGTGTAAAAGAAGGCCTGATGACGGATGAACAAATTCTTTATACGGCAGAACCGAAGATGGATGGGGTTGCCGTGGAGCTTGTATATAAAGAAGGAAGGCTTGTATCTGCTTCTACAAGAGGAGATGGCGAAACCGGCGAAGATATAACTTCTAATGTTAAAACGATACGCTCTGTCCCTATGTTGCTTCAACAGAATAAAAAAGAGCATATAATTCCTGCCCGTCTTGAAGCAAGAGGAGAAGTTATTATAAGTAAAGAAGGATTTAAACGTCTTAATGAAGATATGCTGTCTCAGGGTCTGGCTTTGTTTGCTAATCCCAGAAATGCTGCGGCTGGATCTTTAAGGCAGCTTGATTCGAAAGTAACCGCCAAACGTCCTCTTGAAATTTATTTTTATGGTGTTGGTGAAGTAGAAGGGATAAGCTGCAAATCACACTGGGATTGGCTTTACGTTTTAAAGGAGCTTGGGTTAAGAATTAATCCCCACATAAAGCCAAAAATAAACATTGACGCTGTTTATAAATATTACAAAGAACTTGAACAGATGCGAAGCATTCTGCCATACGACATCGATGGTATGGTGGTAAAAGTAGATTCCGTGCAGTTTCAGAATCAGCTTGGAACGAAAGCAAGAAGCCCCAGATGGGCTGTGGCATATAAATTTAAAGCCATACAGGAAACTACCAAAATACTGGATATCCTCGTACAGGTTGGACGCACCGGCGCAGTTACTCCTGTTGCCTGTCTTGAGAGTGTCAATATAGGGGGAGTAAATGTAAGCCGTGCAACACTGCATAACGAAGATGAGATAGTAAAGAAAGATATCAGAATAGGAGATACCGTTCTTGTCCAACGTGCAGGCGATGTTATACCCGAAATTGTAAAGGTTATTGACAGTGCAAGAACCGGAAGCGAAATAATTTTTTGTATGCCGCAAAACTGCCCTTCATGTAATTCGCAACTTGTTCGTGACGAAAAAGAAGCTTCGGTAAGATGTCTAAACGATACCTGCCCGGCAAAAATAAAAGCACAGATAGAACATTTTGTCTCTAAGAGAGCTTTTGATATAGACGGTCTGGGAGAAAAGCTGATTGATCAGCTTGTCGAAAAAAATTATTTAGCTTCCTATGCTGATCTTTTTTATATGGATAAAGCAAAACTGGAAGGTTTGGAGCGGATGGGCTTAAAATCTGCCGAAAACCTTTTTGAAGCAATTGATAAAAGCAAAAATATATCTTTTGCACGTTTTATATATGCGCTTGGGATTCGTCATGTGGGAGAGCATATTGCGGAGATACTCGCATCGAAATATACAGAATATGAAAAGTTTTGTGGTGCAGAGTATGATGATTTAAAGAACATAAAAGGAGTTGGCCCTGTTGTTGCAAAAAGTATTGTCGACTTTCTTGGACTGGAAGATAATCTGGATAAGATAAAACGGATGCTGGGTGCAGGCGTTAATATTCGATATGAAGAGAACAGAAAAAACACAACTCTTGATGGGAAAGTTTTTGTTCTAACCGGTACCCTTGAAACCATGACAAGAAGCGAAGCCGCAATAAAAATTAAATCATTGGGCGGGAAAATAAGTGAGTCTGTAAGCAAAAAAACCGATTATCTTGTTGCCGGTAAATCGCCGGGTTCTAAAATTGAAAAGGCAAAAGCAGCCAACGTTAAAATAATTGATGAAAATAGCCTTAAAATTTTACTTGAAAGCTGATATTTAGCCAAATTTCAGATAGTGTCAATCGATTGGCATTCCCCCAAATTTCGGATAGTGTCAATCAATTGGCATTTCCCCCTTATTCTGTAATTCCACATAAACCGCGTGTTTTCCATAATTAATCGAATCTATAGTTATATTTCAATAAGCTACAAACTATAATATATCAAGGCATATCCTTTGCATATCCTGTTTCCGCTGGCATAAACTAATAATATTTAAGCTCGATCAATCAATAGCTTTTATTAATATTTACGCTACCGAAAAAAGAAAAAGATTATTCTCATGAGCCAGTTTCAAAACGTCCCATTTTGGCCGATCTCTGCGTTGGGTGAAAATTTTAATCCTCGAAATACTCCATGCATTCCTGCGGTTAAAATTTTCATCCGCCTTGACCTTGACCAAACTGAAACGTTTTGAAAGTGGCTCTCATTAAAACACGAAAGGTATGCACATGTCTGAAATCGGTGAATGTATTGCTTTTGCCAACTACAAGGGCGGTACGGGTAAAACAACTTCCTGCTTGAGTCTTGCCGGGTTTCTTGCCAAAGGCGGCAGCAAGGTTCTCTTAATAGATTTTGATCCTCAGGCAAGCGCCACTTCGGGTATTGGTATTGACAAGCTTACGGTAAAGCGCTCTGTATATGATTCCATTCTAAGTCTTTGTAATGGCTATGAAGTAGTGCCGTTAAGAAATGTCATACTGGAAACAGATGTGGAAAATCTCCATCTTGTGCCATCGGAATGGGACCTCTCCGCTGCCGAGGTAAGTATGCAGAACACAAGGGACAAAATCACTTTACTCCGTACGTTAATTCGGAGTATCCAATCTATGTATGATTATATTCTAATTGATACGCCTCCCAGTTCAGGGTTGTTGCTGCTGAATTGTTTTGTTGCAGCAGATCACATGATTATCCCTTTTGATCCCGGCATATTTTCTGTAGAAGCCATTGACAATCTCAAAGCCGCATTTCTCGATGTCAAGCGCAATACCGGTCATCATTTTAATAAGATCACGATTCTCCTTACCCGATATGTTGGACAGGACCCAATAGAAAGAATATTACACGGCGATAACCCGTCCCGCCAAGTCAGGAAATTGCTGTTAAGAATGTTCAAGTCTGTTTTTGTTGTTCCGGAGTCGCCGGAAATTTACCGATCACAACAGAAAGGGATTCCGATCTCTCATTACGCGCCAAAAAGTAAGGCCGGTAAAGCCTATAAGATAATTGCTGATGCAATAAAAGATGAAACAAAACTGTCTAATTGACAAAGGAAGGTAAGATTATGGGAACCACTGATAAAGAACGTAAACCTGGAAGATCTGTTTTCTTCCCGGATAAAGAAGAAAAAAACAATGTTGCTGTGAGCGAGGTTGGCTTTATGAATGACGCAAGCAAAGACACATCAAACCGGCACCACACCAGTGATTATCAATTGATGGCGCTTTTAAACGCGCTCAAGGCGGTAAGAGAAGGTGATTTCACCGTACAGCTGGATTTTGGCCAAGACGGAATCATGACCGATATTGCTGCTGCGTTTAATGATATCAACAAATTAAACAAGAATTTATCCAATGATATTGTGCGTGTAAGCAGGATTATCGGTGATGAAGGGAACGTGACAGAGCGTGTTTCCATCGGGTCGGCGGCAGGTTCATGGAATACCAGCATTGAATCTGTAAATTCTCTCATCGATTATCTTGTCCAACCGACAGAAGAATTCGGCCGTGTTATCAGCAGTGTTGCCGAAGGGAACCTGGACAAAAAAATGGCGTTAGAAATAGACGGAAGGCCGTTAAAAGGTGAATTCTTAAAGATCGGCAACAGAGTCAACACAATGGTTGACCAGTTGAGCAGTTTTGCTTCAGAAGTAACCCGTGTGTCCAGAGAGGTCGGTACTGACGGAAAACTTGGCGGCCAGGCACAAGTCCCAGGGGTAGCCGGTACATGGAAGGATTTGACAGATAACGTCAATGCCATGGCGGCAAGCCTTACCTCGCAGGTGCGCGATATTGCCAGGGTGACCACTTCGGTCGCAAATGGCGATCTATCACAAAATATCACCGTTGAAGCTCAGGGAGAGATCCTGCAGCTAAAAGAAACCATCAACAGGATGGTAGACCAGTTAAGCAGCTTCGCCTCGGAAGTAACCCGTGTTTCGAAAGAGGTCGGTATAGAAGGTAAGCTTGGTGGCCAGGCGCAGGTAAAGGGTGTTGCCGGTGTATGGAAAGACTTAACAGATAACGTGAATGCCATGGCGGGAAGCTTGACTTCCCAGGTGCGCGATATCGCCGTTGTCACCACTGCTGCTGCAACCGGAGACCTCACTAAGAAGATTACCGTTGATGTAAAAGGCGAGATGCTTGAACTCAAAAACACGATAAACAAAATGGTGGAAAATCTGAGTACATTCGCATCAGAGGTCACAAGGGTTGCCAGAGAAGTCGGTACAGAAGGCAAGCTTGGCGGCCAGGCAGAGGTTCCCGATGTAGCCGGCACTTGGAAAGACTTAACGGAAAACGTAAATGCCATGGCGGTGAGCTTAACATCTCAGGTTCGTGACATCGCAAAGGTAACAACGGCTGTAGCCATGGGCGACCTTTCCCAGAAGATTACCGTTGATGTAAAAGGTGAGATGCTTGAACTCAAAAACACAATAAACAAGATGGTGGATAATCTGAATACTTTTGGTTCGGAGGTTACAAGGGTGTCAAGGGAGGTCGGTACGGACGGAAAACTCGGTGGCCAGGCAGAAGTAAGTGGTGTGGGCGGAACATGGAAGGAGTTGACTGAAAACGTAAACATGATGGCGGCAAACCTTACAAATCAGGTAAGAAACATTGCCGTTGTTACCACTGCGGTTGCAAGCGGAGACCTCTCTCAGAAAATTACCGTTGAGGCAAAAGGAGAGATCCTTCAACTAAAGGATACAATAAACAAGATGGTTGACCAGTTGAGCACATTTGCTTCAGAGGTTACAAGGGTGTCAAGGGAGGTCGGCACGGACGGCAATCTTGGCGGCCAGGCGGAAGTAAGCGGTGTGGGCGGAACATGGAAGGAGTTGACTGAAAACGTAAACATGATGGCGGCAAATCTTACAAATCAGGTAAGAAACATTGCCGTTGTTACCACTGCGGTTGCAAGCGGCGACCTTTCCCAGAAGATTACCGTTGAGGCAAAAGGGGAAATCCTTCAACTGAAGGATACAATAAACAAGATGGTTGACCAGTTAAGCACCTTTGCTTCAGAGGTTACAAGGGTGTCAAGGGAGGTCGGTACAGACGGCAAGCTTGGCGGCCAGGCGCAGGTAAAGGATGTTGCAGGCACATGGAAGGAGCTTACTGAAAACGTAAACATGATGGCGGCAAACCTTACAAATCAGGTAAGAAACATTGCCGTTGTTACCACTGCGGTTGCAAACGGCGACCTTTCCCAGAAGATTACCGTTGAGGCAAAAGGGGAAATCCTTCAACTGAAGGATACAATAAACAAGATGGTTGACCAGTTAAGCACCTTCGCATCAGAGGTCACAAGGGTGTCAAGGGAGGTCGGCACGGACGGTAAGCTTGGCGGTCAGGCAGATGTAAAGGATGTGGGTGGCACATGGAAGGAGCTTACTGAAAATGTAAATATGATGGCGGCAAACCTTACAAATCAGGTAAGAAACATTGCCGTTGTAACTACCGCCGTTGCAACCGGCGATCTATCCCAGAAGATTACCGTTGATGTAAAAGGAGAAATGCTTGAACTTAAAGATACAATAAACAAAATGGTGGATAATCTGAATACCTTCGCATCAGAGGTCACAAGGGTTGCCAGAGAGGTTGGTACAGACGGAAAACTTGGCGGCCAGGCACAAGTCCCCGGAGTTGGCGGTACATGGAAAGACTTAACGGACAACGTTAACGCTATGGCAGGAAGCCTTACCTCGCAGGTGCGTGATATTGCCAAGGTTACGACTTCGGTTGCAAACGGCGACCTTACCCAGCAGATCACCGTTGAGGCAAAGGGGGAAATTCTCCAATTAAAGGAAACCATAAACAAAATGGTTGACCAGTTAAAAAGCTTTGCCGGTGAGGTAACCCGCGTGGCTAGGGAGGTTGGTACGGACGGCAAGCTTGGCGGCCAGGCACAGGTAAAGGACGTCGCAGGTACATGGAAGGAATTGACGGACAATGTCAATATGATGGCGGCCAATCTTACCAGCCAGGTCCGCAATATCGCCGTCGTCACAACGGCTGTTGCAAACGGCGAGCTTACCCAGCAAATCACCGTTGAGGCAAAGGGGGAAATTCTCCAATTAAAGGAAACCATAAACAAAATGGTTGACCAGTTGAGCACTTTCGCAGGCGAGGTAACCCGCGTGGCCAGAGAGGTTGGTATCGAGGGCAAGCTTGGCGGCCAGGCGGAAGTGAAGGGGGTTGGCGGAACATGGAAGGAATTAACGGATAATGTAAACATGATGGCGGCCAATCTCACCAGCCAGGTTCGTAACATTGCCGTAGTTACAACAGCAGTTGCAAACGGCGAGCTTTCTCAGAAAATTACTGTTGAAGCCAGCGGTGAAATTCTTCAGTTGAAAAATACGATAAACGGAATGGTTGATAACCTCAATATCTTTGCCGGCGAGGTAACCCGTGTAGCCGGGGAGGTTGGAAGTGACGGGAAATTGGGTGGCCAGGCCCTGGTTCCGGGTGTAGCCGGAACATGGAAGGAACTGACAGACAACGTTAACGCTATGGCGGCAAGCCTTACCTCGCAGGTGCGCGATATTTCACGAGTCACCATAGCAATTGCAGAGGGAGATCTTTCTCAGAAAATCACCGTTGAAGCCCGCGGTGAAATTCTCGAACTTAAGAACACGATAAATGGCATGGTGGACAGCCTCAACAGCATTATCGGTGACATCAATGCCGTAATGTATATGGTTGGCGATGGCGTACTCTCGCGGATGATTGAAGTTAAAGCGTCAGGAGAATTCGCCTCCATGGTTGACGGAATCAACAGTACCATAGAAAGCCTTAAAGGTATCGTCTCGGAACTCCGTGAAGCGGGTATAAACATTGGTTCGGTATCTCAGAAAACATTGAGTGCAGGCCAGGAAATGAATGCCCTGTTGTCGCAACTTTCCGGTACTATTGAACAGATAGCGGATGGGGCAAAGGCCCAGGCTCAGCAAATTGTAGAAGCATCCAGGGAGAGTGAGGGCGTAGGAAAAACGGCTTCCAATACCCTGACCCAGGCGGAAAGCATGAACCAGTATACAGAGGTAGCCAATAAGGCAACGGGCGAAGGCAGCAAAGCCATGGAAGAAACTATCAAGAACACGGATTTGATGCTTGAAGGTTCAAACGAATCCGTAGGAAGAATTGAGTCACTCAGCAAAAGCAGTGAACAGATCCAGGAAATTGTTGATGTTATCCGCGACATTGCTACCCAGACAAATATCCTTGCTATCAATGCCGCAATCGAAGCCGTTCGCGCCGGTAAGCAGGGGAAGGGCTTTGCAGTTGTAGCCGAAGAAGTCAAGACCCTGTCCGCAGACAGTAAATCACAGGCAAAAATGATCTCGACACTTGTCCAGTCGGTTATGAGAGAGACACAGGATACGGCGCTAACGATCAAAACTATGGCCGGTAATGTAAGACTTGTAAAAAGTTCTATCGAATTGACATCAAGAACTTTCAAGGACATTAACCGTTCTATTGATGTTACATCAGGCACATCAAGGGAAATATCGGTAGCCGCCGCTGATCAGAAGAACAGCATCGATGCGGTTTCACAGAGTCTTGATAAGATCAGTGGTATTGCTGCCGATACATCTACCTCAGCCACACAGTCGGCGGAAGGCTCCAAAAGGCTGTTGGGCAAGATGCAGGAGCTAACGGCTATTGCCACAAACCTTGCCGATATGTCTGAAAAGTTCCAAAAGACCGTGGAACGATTTACGGTTGAGGACGTGGTAGCACAAAGAGTGACAAGTAAAATGAACATGAATAATGTAGCAAAGGCAAATGCGAAAATCTGAAAGAAAGGTTCGTGATGCCATACATTTGACAAAAAATAGAGAGGGGCAAAACATGCAGGAGCAGGTTATAAATGACGAGATCGAGGCGGAAGAGGTAGAACAGGACCAGTATCTTGTTTTCAAGGCGATGTCCCAGGAGTTCTGTGTTAAGGCAATGTGGGTTCAGGAAATCTCAAGACCACTGGAATTGACACAGGTTCCAAATTCTTCCTCTTATATTGACGGCGTTGCCAATCTGCGGGGCAGGTTATCCACGGTTATTAATTTTCGTAAAAAAATCGGGTTTGAAGCAAAACCGCATGACGAGGAAACCCGTATCATCGTTATTGAGCACAAGGGGTTTCCAATAGGAATGACGGTGGATTCCGTTGAAGAGGTAATAAAAATCCCTGATGGTTTGGTGCATCTACTTCCCGAATCAGCAAGCGGCATGACAGAAAACGAACCGATAACCGGGATCGGCATGCTGCACAAAAGAATGGTTATCATGCTGGATATCAAAAAGCTTCTTGAGGGAACCGCAATGCCCAATTTTGAAAAGATTAAACAGGCCCTCGACATCCAACAGACCGAAGGAGAGGGAATCGGTCAACAATAATTCACGTTATGCAACGGTTGAGCATGAGATATATGAGGTATAAAAGGAGGAGTACGGCATGGCAAAGATCATGATTGTAGATGATGCATCTTTTATGAGGAGTTCGTTAAAATTTATCGCAGAAAAGTATGGACACACGGTTGTCGGTACTGCTTCGGACGGTAAAGAGGCGGTAGATCTCTATAAAAAAATTCAGCCTGATATTGTAACTCTTGATATTCTGATGAGAGATCTGGACGGCATTTCCACATTGAAGCTGCTGCTCAAGCAGGACCCCCAGGCAAAGATTATCATGGTAACTGCTATGGGGCAGGAGACAAAACAGGAAGAGGCAAGAAAAATCGGTGCGTTAGGTTATATAAGAAAACCATTCAAACCGGAAGATATAGTGGCAGAGATTGCGAGGATATACGGAGAATGAATGATGGCAGGAGCCGGTATGATATGATCAGAGTACTTATAGTCGATGATTCGAGCTTCATGAGAAAGTCCATATCCTATCTCCTGAAGACTGATCCGGCGATAGATGTTGTGGACACCGCTGATAACGGTGAGGAGGCCGTGCTGAAGGTGAAGGAACACCGGCCCGATGTAGTACTTCTCGATATTGCCATGCCCATGATGGATGGACTTGACGCCCTTACGTATATTATGGCGGAGTGCCCGACTCCGGTTCTGATTTTAAGCGGGGTTGACAAAAGGGATATGACCGTTGTTCTTAAATCCCTCCGGTTAGGGGCTGTGGATTACATACAGAAGACAAAAGGTGAAATATCCTATGATATAGATATGATAAGGGATGAAATTATCAACAAAGTTCATATAGCGGCAAAAGCCCATGTCAGTAGAATCGGATACAGTATGCCAGAAGAATCGTATGTGCTTGGAAAGGGCAAAAAAGCAGCGGGGAAAAAGATGGTTGTCATCGGCGCCTCGACGGGTGGGCCAAACGCAACTGCCGTCGTACTTTCAGGTATCCCTTCCTCCGTTACCGCATGTATTCTGGTTGTTCAGCATATGGACAAAGAGTTTACACCTTTTTTCGCGGCACACCTGAAGGGAGAGTGCTCCCTTAATGTTTCATTGGCCAAAGACAATGACATCATAAATCCGGGCAATATATTCGTTGCTCCAGGTGGAGTGCAAACCGGCATTATAGAAGACGGCATGCATAAAAGAATTCGGCTGAGCGGCAAGCCTGGTAAATTGCAATCCATAGATTACACCATGGAATCTGCAGTCATGGCCTATGGCGGAGATGTTGTAGGCGTACTTCTCACCGGTATGGGCAGTGACGGCGCCAAGGGTTTACAGGCAATCAGTAAGGCTGGTGGAACTACGATTGTACAGGACGAGTCAACATGTGTGGTCTTTGGCATGCCAAAAGCGGCCATTGCGCTGGAATGTGTTGATACAGTGGCGCCTCTGCAAGATATAGCAAAGACAATTATGAAAGTTATTTAGGAAATATTTGCTTATGTCAGACACAGATAAAATAGATTTAGCAATATTTATGGAAGATTATCTCTCCGACGCCAAGGAAGGTTTTCAGGAGGCGAACCGGACACTTCTTGCTCTTGAGAAAGACTATACCAGAAAAGATCATCTGAATAATATATTGAGGATTTTCCATACGTTAAAAAGTTCTTCCAGTATGCTTAATTTAACTGATATCATTGACTTTGCACACCGATGCGAAGACTTCATCAGCCGTCTCATAAAACAGGAAATCCCGGTCGATAAGAATACGGTGGATTTTCTCTTTGAAGTCAATGATGCCATGGAAGCCATTGTCAAAGAAAGAGCGGTACAGGGGGGGGAGAAAAAACTATCCGACGCGACTCAGAAACTGGTTCAAACGATCCTGGAAAAAATGACCTATCTTGAGTCCAAGGAAGAGCTTTCCCGTCTGGGGATCATCGTTATTAATCAAAAGGGTATTATTGAATCTTTTAACCCTGCCGCGGAACTGATATTCCAATATCCATCTTCCGAAGTCGTCGGTCAGAATGTAAAAATGCTGATGCCGGAGCCTTACCATGAGAATCATGACACCTATCTTGAGCATTATTTCAAAAACGGTAATGCGGGAGACACAAGCGCCGGACGCCATGTGCACGGTCTTCGCAGGAACAAAACCACCTTCCCTATGGAATTGGCATTAAGTGACTTACATTTGGGCGAGAGGCATTTATTGATCTGGGTCGTAAAGGATGCATCCGTTTATGCGATTAAGCGAAATACTGTCTCGGAAATTGAAAAGATACAAACCGTTAAAATTCATGTTGATCTTATTGACGCTCTTTTTAACCTTGTTGGTGAACTGATTATTTCCCGAAACCGTCTTAACAACCTTGTTGCGGATATTCTGACCAAAGATATGAAGAATGTCATGATCTCCTTGAACCATATCATAACAGAACTTCAGGAGAAGGTTTCTTCTGCGCGTATGGTGCCTGTGGAGGAAATCTTTCAGAAATTTCCGAAAATGGTCAGGGATATTGCTCTGGAAAAACTAAAAGAGATAGAAATGCTTGTCGAAGGCAGCGATACGGAACTGGATAAAAGCGTCCTGAATGAAATCGGCCAACCTTTGATGCATTTACTCCGAAATGCTGTAGGCCATGGAATAGAATCACCGGAAGTGCGGGAGCAGAACAAAAAAGGAAGACGGGGACTCATCAAGCTTTCGGCAAAACAAACGGAAAATCAAATCTTAATCGAAGTGGAAGATGATGGATCGGGAATTGATGTGGAAGCCATGAAGGAGATAGCGATAAGAAAAAACCATATCACTTTGGAAGAAGCCGGGAACATGCAGGAAAAAGATATTCTTTACATGCTTTTTAAACCGGGTTTCAGCAGTACGTTGGAGGTAACGGGGCTTTCAGGAAGAGGGGTAGGACTGGATATCGTAAAGACAGCCACAGAAAAACTTGGCGGGACGGTGGAGATATCCACCCGGAAGGGTGCCGGCACTCGCTTTTCCCTGAAGCTGCCGATTGCTCAGGCAATCATGCAGACATTGATGATCGGTGTCGGCAAGCATGTTTTTCTCGTGCCGTCCAATTCGGTGCTGGAGACGATGGAAGTCAAGAAAGAAAACATCAAAATGGTCGGAAAGCGGGAAGTATTCATCCTGCGAAATGAAGCCATTCCGTTCGTCAGGTTGAAAAAGCTATTGAATATAGACGCCGGGGAACAGGATAATACCCGGGTGGTTGTTATTATCTACCGGGGGGATAATTTTGTTGCCGTAGGTGTCGATGCCGTAGTTGACCAGATGGAAAACATCATTAAACCTTTTGACACGATAGCTCAGACGTTCAAGGGTTTTTCGGGAGGCACGATTTTGCCGGATGGGAGTGTTGCCCTCCTCCTCGATATGACAAAGCTATTTGACTTAGAAACATTATAGGAAAGGGGATATACGGCATGAAAAATAATTCAAAAGTCAGGAATCGGAATTCCGGTTCCTGCATTTTCAGGAGGTATTGAATTATGGCAAGAATGATTATTGTAGACAGCTCAGCATTCATGAGAGGTGCTCTGAAGTTTATTGTTGAGAATTTCGGAAATGAAGTTATCGGCAGTACGGACACAGGCCAGAACGCAATTGAACTATGCACGGAACTAAAACCCGATATGTTGATTATAGAAATTTCAATCCGTGAGGGGATGGATGGAATCACCACGATGAAGGAACTGAAAAAAATTAACAATAGAATATTGGTCATCGTGACATTTGCTCCGGGAGAGGAAAACCTCGCGGAAGACGCTAAAACTGCCGGTGCGGTCGGACAGATAAGCAAACCGTTTTTAGCAAAAAATATTGGCGAAGAACTTGGTAGGATATTAAAGAGTAAATAATCAGCCCTGGGAGGAAAAACCATGAAATGGTTTATCGATATATCAACAAGAAATAAGCTTTTTGCCGGATTTGGCATGATGATACTGATAACTGTAACAGTGAGCATTTTATCATATGTTAGTATTACGGGATTACATAATACACTTGTAAAACTTTTTGAGGCCGAAGTGCCATTGTCTTTGGAAATTGTTAAATCCAAAGCCGATATGAGCATGGAAAGAATGATCCTGGCCAGAATGATGGAAACAAATATACGTTCAGACCTGGATCTGCTGATGAATAATATAAAAGAAAACGACAAATCAATAAACTCGAAAATAAAAACGGTTGAGGAACTTGGCAACGGTAATGCGGATTACATGAAACTGATCGATCAATTGGTGGCTGCAAGAAAGGAATTTATAACGATTCGCGATACAAAAACAATACCGCTTGTTTATGCGGGGAAGAATACCGAGGCAAAGAAGTATTTTTTCGGCACACAATTTGAGCAGTACGAAAAAATTATGGATATAGTAGCCAATCTCAGTAAACTGTCTGAGCAGTCCGATAGGGCGCTTATGCAGGTATCGGCACAAAAGGTAAGAGATGCTTTCATTCTCTTTTTGTTCGTCGGTTTTGTTGGGGTTAGTGTCGGGTTGATCATGGCTCTTTACTTAACGATGATTATCGCCCGTCCTCTCAAAGAAATCACTGAAATCGCAGAAAAGATCGCTTACGGAGACCTAACCGTTCGTTTACCGCCGGCTCAGCGGGCCGATGAGGTTGGCAACCTCCTGCTCTCTTTCGGCATGATGGTGGAAAGTCAGAAAATGATGACGAAAGAAATCAGCGATACCGTTGATGTTTTGGCTGAACACGCTGCCAGACAGACAGATGCGGAAGCCCATGGTCTTAATTCTCTTGTGCAAAAACTTAAAGGGTTGGTTACGCAGTACAAAATATGAACGTAGTCCGTTAATTTCATGTTTTTTTGCCCCGCAGGATTATGGGGTTTATTCAAAGTATAACATCAGTACATAAATGAGGAGTTGAACCATGACAAATAATATACTTACGCCGGAGCAGTTCGATTATTTAGAAGAGATGATGAATATCGGGGCCGGCAACGCCGCTACTGCTCTGGAGCAGTTCCTCAAAAGCAAGTTTGATATGTGCATGCCTATCATCCACGCAATTGTACCCCATAAAGCCTTTTCAGTCATTGGCGATCCTGCTCAGACGGTAACCTGCGTTAAGATGAATATGATTGGTGACTGCACGGGAAAGATGTTTTTTGTTGTTCCTCAGAAACAGCAGGAGAGACTCGAAAATATAGCCATACATTCTGATGGGTTAGAAATAAAGAACAGTGATAAATCCGGCATATCGGTTGTTGAAGAGATTGGCAATATCCTTGCCGGTGTTTATCTTACGTCAATCCATGATTTATGCAGACTGAACATCTACCATACCATTCCGGTTGCCGCAACCGATATGGCACAAGCCGTTCTGGATGAAACCATTGCAATGATGAGCGCTAAAAGCGAGCTGCTGATTATTATAGTCAACAAATTTCTGGCGGCTGAACAGGATGAGGCGATTGATACCTATTTAATCATGATTCCCGACGTAAATTCGCTGAAAACGCTTACCGATTCTATCCGGGAGGCGAACAGACTTGTCCGTGGATAAACGTATTATTGTTAATATGGGAGAAGGGGCGGTAAGAAGGGCGCCTGCGGTTATTGCCTCTGTCGGGCTGGGTTCCTGTGTAGTATTGATGCTCTATGACCCAGGACCGCGTATCGGAGGACTGGCACACATACTGCTGCCCAACTCGCCTGTTCATTCATCAGGTGAATGCGGGCAACGGTACCCGGACAATTGGAAAAGACAGCGGGGGGAAAACATTGCTCCCCCGGATAAACCTGTTTACCTCTATGCCGATACCGCTCTCATAGCTCTTTTTAAGGAAATGACATGCATGGGGGCTTCTTCGTTCAATATTTACGCTATGATTGCCGGCGGGGCCAGGATGTTTTCCGAGGATGAACCGTCCGTAAACGGCATGGGAGCAAGAAACATTATGAGTATCAAGAAGCTTTTGAAAAGAGAAAAGATATCCGTCATTGGTGAGGATACAGGCGGCAGTCAGGGAAGGAGTGTTGATTTCCATCTGGATTCAGGCCGGGTTATGGTTAGAACCATCGGAGGGTCTATCAGGGAGATCATCGATAATGTATGAAAAAATGACTCATAAAAAAGATTTCATGCAGGATAAGATAAATTATCTCAGGGAAAACACTGATTTTGTATCCTCAATTTTTGACAACCTCATAGGTTATGCTATAATTGTTGCAGATTTCGACGGCAATATTATTACATATAACGAAGGGGCGCATCTTATTTACGGATATGCTCCTGAAGAAGTAGTAGGTAAGGAAAGCATTGAGATATTCTTGCCGGAAGAATTTATCAAAGAAGGAAACCTGGAACATATTATTTCCGAGCTTATCGGAAATGGCAGTTTTTCTTATGAAGGCGAGAAAGTTAAGAAGGACGGCAGCAGGTTTCCTTCCCATAGCCTCTTTACCCTGGCGAAAGACAAGAGTGATCAAATTGCAGGTTTTGTTGAAATTGTGCAGGATCTGACTGCCCAAAAACATGCCGAAAACAGTATAAAAGCCGGAGAAGATAAATTGCGCCGGATTATCGAAACCAATGCCGACAGTATAATGATCGTGGACGGGGATGGGGTAATCCGTTTTGTTAATCCAGCCGCAGAAACCTTGTTTGCACGCCCAAAAGAAGAACTGTTGGGGTCTTGTTTTGGATTTCCCACCATTTTAGGAGAGTGGAAAGAAACCGACATCGTCAGGCCAGCCTCATATGAGAAAGTTTTAGCTGAAATGCGTATTGCGAATATAGAGTGGGATGGAAAAGAATCTTATCTTGCCATGTTTCACGATATAACCGCCCTCAAAAACGCAGAAAGGTTGTTGAGGCAAAAGCAGGAAGAACAGCAAATTCTTCTTGATGCCGTTCCAGCAATGATCTTTTACAAAGACACCGAAAACAGGTTTATTCGTGTGAACAGGGCATTAGCAAAAGCTTCAGCAATGACGGTAGAACAGATGGAAGGTAAAACTTGCTTCGAGCTTTTCCCGGACTTGGCAGAAAAGTACTGGAGTGACGACAAGGAAGTCATGGCTGCCGGAGTTGCGAAAAGAGACATAATAGAACCCATGCAAACACCTTACGGAACCGTCTGGGTCAAAACCGACAAGATACCTTACAGGGATGCTAATGATGGCATTACAGGTATTGTTGGTTGTTCTATCGATATTACCGCTTTAAAAAATGCGGAAAATGAGCTTGAGCTAATAAACAAAGAACTGGCAAAAAGCAACAAAGAGCTTGATGACTTTGCCTATATTGCATCCCATGACTTACGGGAGCCGCTCCGTGGCATCATGAATTACTGCTCGTTTCTTATGGAAGATTATGGAGATAAACTTGATGCCGATGGCCGGTCAAAGCTGGAAACTCTGATACGACTTTCCAGCCATCAGGAAAAACTCATTCAGTCGCTTCTCGAATATTCACGTGTCGGAAGGCTTGAATTGGCCGCTGAAAAGGTTGATCTCAATACTGTTATTGCTCATACCATCGAATCGGTGAAGGCCACCTTCCGGAATGGCGACATCAACATCCTTGTTCCCCGGCCCCTGCCTGTAGTTTTGTGTGACCGCGTCCGGATCTATGCAGTTTTTTCAAATCTTATCACAAATGCCTTAAAATATAATGATAAACCCAAGCAGATTATAGAAGTAGGTTATATAACCCAATCGTCGGCTCCAACAGAAGCAAGCCCCTGGCAATCCGTTGAATTTAAAAATACTTCCCATCAGATTTTCTATGTGAAAGATAACGGAATCGGTATCAAAGAAAATCATTTGGATAAGATTTTCACCATATTCAAGAGGCTTCACGCAAAAGATAAATACGGCGGGGGTACGGGTATCGGATTGACTATCGTCAAGAAGATCATAGAGCTTCATCATGGAAGGATATGGGCCGAATCGACCTTCGGAGAAGGAACTGTGTTCTATTTTACCTTAAATGAGGATAATGAATGAATTTAAAAGTGAACCAACCCATTCTGATTGTAGAAGACAGTCATGAGGACTACGAGGCCACCATCAGGGCGTTTAAAAAAACGAGCCTTTCCAACCCGATAATCCGCTGTGAAAGCGGAGACGATGCCCTTGATTACCTGCACAGGCGCGGAATATACTCAGATCAAAGTAAATTTCCCACACCTGGCATAATCCTGCTTGATCTCAACTTGCCGGGCAGTGACGGCCGCGATGTGTTAAAAGATATAAAATCGCACGACTATCTCAAGAAAATACCGGTTGTTGTGTTAACTACCTCAAATGATGAAAGAGATATTGATCGCTGCTACGAGGCTGGTGCGAATAGTTATATATGTAAACCGCTAAATGTAGACGGTTTTATTAGATCAATCCAGCAACTTAAGGATTACTGGTTTGAGATAGTTATACTTCCGAAAGGAGAATAAAAAAATGCAAAAGACACGGTTTAGCTTGTTAATTGTTGACGACAGTTCTGAGGATCGTGAGTTATATAAAAGATTCTTATATAAAGACACCGCCTTTGAATATCTTATCCGGGAGGCCGATAATGGTGAAGAGGCGCTTAAATTACTACAGTCGGAACAATTCAGCTTAATCCTTATTGACTACATGCTGCCCGATATCGATGGTATAGAGTTGTTAAAAACAATATCCGAACACGATCAGCTTCGGCGGGTTCCCAGTATCTTTCTTACCGGTCAGGGTAATGAAATGGTTGCTGTAGATGCATTAAAAAACTGTGCTTCCGATTATCTTGTGAAAGGTAAATTAACGGAACATCTTTTTCTTTATACAATCCATAAGGTTATCAACTCGAAGAATACGGAAAATATTCTGCTGGACCATTTTTCTTTTCTTGAAACGCTAATCGATACCATTCCCAACCCAATTTTCTATAAGAATACCACAGGTGAATTTACCGGGTGCAACAAGGCCTTCGAAACCTGTCTTGGTCTATCCAAAGACGCTGTCATCGGGAAAACCATTTATGACTTGTCGCCAAAAGAGTCAGCCAAGCAAACTAGTGAGATGGAGCAAAAGCTGTTTGTTAATCCTGGTGTTCAGCATTATGAATCACAGGTGAAATATGCGGACGGAATTTTGCACGATGTTATTGTTAATAAAGCAACCTTTAATAATAATAGTGGTGAGGTTGGTGGCCTTGTAGGGGTTATGCTTGATATTACGGAAAGAAAAAAAATGGAGGAAAACCTCAATAAGACAAAAGACGCGCTTGAAGCGAGTGTGACGGAATTAAAGAAAGCAAATCAAATGATCCGTGATCAACAAAAATCGGTTATTGAAGAGGAACGGCTCAAATTATTACTCCAATTGTCGGGTGCTACAGCTCATGAGTTGAATCAGCCCCTGACAATCATTCTGACAAGCATAGAGCTTTTGAAGATGAGAGATGGCTATCCGAAAGAGCTTGATGCCGATTTAGACAGAATCGAAAATGCCGGGCTTAGAATTGCGGATATCATAAAAAACATTTATTCCCTTCGAAGTGATGAAAAACGCCCGTATGTTTCCGGAGCTCCCATTATTAACCTTGATCAAAAGCTAAGCATACTTTCCATCGAGGACTCGGAAGATGATTACGAAAAAATCTTATCCATCGTAAAGAATCGAACCGAGGTTGTCATGACACATATAGACAAAATCGGTGATGCATTACAGGCGTTGGGAAAAACTCACTTTGATATTATTGTATTAGATTATATGTTTGCGGATGGCACCGGCCTTGACTTTCTAAGGACGCTTAAGCGGGAAGGCATAAAAATGCCAGTGATTGTTCTCACAGGGCAAGGAAATGAGGTTATCGCTTCACAAATGATACAGGAAGGCGCTTGCGATTATATTCCGAAGCACTTGCTCAGCGAAAAATCCTTCTTCAGAAGCATATCAAATGCCATGGAGAAGCACCGTCTTAAAAGAGATGTTAAGATAGCTATGGAAAAGATGGCTGAAATGTCAACTCATGATGAACTTACAGGTCTTCATAACCGGCGCTATTTTTCAGAGGCGCTGGAGCGTGAAACAGCGAGATCGAAAAGATATCATGAGACCCTTTCACTATGTATGGTCGATCTAGATCATTTCAAAAACATAAACGATACATATGGGCATTCCGCAGGAGACATGGTTTTGTCCGAGATAGGAAAAATATTGAAAGATTGCATCCGGGGAAGTGATGTAGCCTGCCGATATGGTGGAGAAGAGTTTGCCATTATTCTGACCAATACCAATATAGACAATGCAGTATACTTATCTGACCGGTTTATGAAGAAACTCTCCCTGCATGAATTTGAATATGATAGCTCTAAATTTAATCTGACAGGCAGTATTGGTATTGCTGCTTTAGACAACAATTCCTGGGAGCAGACTCAAGCTGAGCTGATCAAAAGGGCTGACACAGCACTTTATAAGGCAAAGGAGCAAGGCAGGAATAGAATTGTAGTATATTAAAGAAATGACAACAAAGGGTTTAATGAGAAAAAAAGAGATTCTTATAAATAGTCTTATAAATGACAGGATAAAGTATCTTCGGGAAAACACCGATTTTGTGTCCGCCGTCTTTGACAGCCTCATCGGGTATGCGATCATTGCCTCGGATTTCGACGGTAACATCATAGCATACAATGAAGGGGCGCATCATATATATGGCTATGTCCCCGACGAGGTCATAGGCAGAAAAAATATCGAGGTTTTTTTCCCGGTAGAGTTTATCGCACAAGGCCGCTTTCAAATGGTTGTTTCCGAACTTCTCGAAAAGGGACGGGTTGCCTGTGAGGCGGAAAAGGTCCGCAAGGATGGATCTATATTTCCGGCCCGGATACTCTTTACCCTGACAACCGACAAAAATGGCCGAAACGTTGGTTTTGTCGAAATTGCTGAGGATCTGACGGAACGTAAATTGGCGGAAGAACTGACCCAGCAGGCACGGGAGAACGCGGCACGCGTAGAGCGGCTGGAGACGGAATTGCGTTCCCTGGCCGACCTTTCTTCCCCTCCCCCAACCGGTGTGACAGCCCGGATGTACGGCGTGGTGAGTTTGCAGGGCGGGTTCCCCGATACCTTCCGCAAGCTTACGGAAAATTATGCAGAGCTGATTGACCTGGCTCTGGAGCAGCAAGCCTACAAAGTTGATCATGATATATCCGGACGTCTTGGCGCAATGGCCGAAACTCTCGGTTTTTACAGGGCTGGGCCGCGTGATGTCGTTGATATCCACACAACCGCGCTGAAGAAGAAAAGCCGGGCGGCCGCTACCATAGAAAAAAAGAAGGCATATAGCGGAGAAGGATGGATCATGGTCCTGGAACTGATGGGATATCTGGTGTCGTTCTATCGCAACCGTGCGCAGGGCACAGTCACCCTCCCAAATCAACAAACGGAAAGTAAAAACAAGACTGTAGATACAAAGGAGGAAGAAAATGAATAAGTTCAAGTTACGGTTGTACATCACCGGAAAAACGCCAAAATCGGAGCGCGCCATCGCGAACCTGAAAGAAATTTGCGAAAATGAACTGGACGGTCTCTATGAACTCTCGATCATAGATGTTCTTGAGAGTCCCCAACTTGCAGAGGATGAAAAGATTCTCGCCACGCCGACCTTGATCAAAGACCTGCCGCCGCCCCTCAAGCGGATCATCGGCGATCTATCCGATTCGGATAAGGTCCTCCTCGGGCTCGACCTTTTGCCTGCTATGGACAATACAAAAAAAGGAGATAAACGATGAATGAGATCGAAGTCGGAATTGGCATAGAAAAAATCGAGACAGGCATTGAAGGATTCGACATGATCAGTGAGGGCGGGCTTCCGAAAGGGCGGACCACACTGATTGCCGGCACCTCAGGAAGCGCCAAGACAGTATTTGCCGTCCAGTTTCTTTCCGAAGGGATCATCAAAAAAGATGAGCCGGGGGTTTTTGTCACCTTCGAAGAGCCGCCTGGGGATATCCGCAAGAACGTGATCTCGTTGGGTTGGGATGTGGCCAAGTGGGAGCAGGAAGGGAAATGGGCCTTTGTGGATGCCTCTCCTGTAGTGGGAGAAGATCATATCATTGCCGGAGAATACGACCTCGGGGCGCTGCTGGCCCGCATCGAATATGCGGTGCAAAAGATCGGTGCCCGTCGGATCAGCATGGATTCCCTCGGGTCGATCTTCGGAAGGTTCACCGAACCGGGACTTGTGAGAAATGAACTCTTCAAAATTGCCGCAGCAGTGAAACAGATGGGTGTAACCGCCATCATCACAGCCGAGCGCACCCATGAATACGGAGATATCGCGCGGTTCGGCATCGAAGAGTTTGTCGCCGACAACGTGATTATCCTGCGCAATGTCCTTGAGTCGGAAAAACGCCGCCGCACCATGGAGATCCTCAAATTCCGCGGCACCAGCCACCAGAAGGGGGAATACCCCTTTACGGTGATCAAGAACGTCGGCATTGTTGCCATACCGCTGTCGGGAATTGAACTGAAACAGCGCTCTTCCACCGTCCGCATCAGCTCCGGAAATATCGATATAGACAAGATGTGCGGTGGCGGGTTTTTCCGTGACTCGATCATTCTGGTATCCGGAGCCACGGGATGCGGGAAGACGATGCTTTCCGCCGAGTTTGCCGCTGACGCCACGAAAAACGGGGAACGGGCTCTGCTGTTGGCCTTTGAGGAAAGCCGGGAGCAGCTTTTTCGCAATGCAAATGGCTGGGGCATTGACTTTGAAAAGATGGAGAATGATGGTATTCTCAAGGTGGTATGCCGATACCCGGAAGCGGAAGGGCTGGAGGATCATCTGATTCTCATCAAGAGCATCATCCGTGACTTCAAACCCCACCGGGTGATCGTTGATTCACTCTCTGCGCTGGAGCGCGTTTCTACCGTAAAGGGGTTCCGTGAATTTGTTATCGCTCTCACCTCCTTCATTAAACATCAGGAAGTTGCGGGACTCTTCACATCAACCACCGGCGAACTCATGGGAGGAACGTCGGTTACGGAGGCGCACATTTCCACCATTACCGACACAATTATCCTACTGCGCTACGTGGAGATGTTCGGAGAAATGCGCCGCGGGATCACGGTGCTAAAGATGCGTGGCTCCATGCACGATAAGGATATACGGGAGTTCAATATTGACGGCAAAGGCATGCATATCGGCAAGGCGTTCAGCAATGTTACCGGAATACTCTCAGGCCATCCTGTTTTTTCCGCGCCCGAGGAAGTTGACCGGGTGAAAGACCTTTTTAAATAGGCATAAAGCAGCAACTGGAGTCTTATGGAGGATATAAATATGAAAGATAAGACAAGAGCTCACGTTGTGATTTCCGGAAGGGTTCAGGGTGTTTTTTTCAGGATGGAAACAAAACAGGTTGCAGACAGTTTTAATGTTTCCGGCTGGGTGAAAAACAACAGGAACGGTACTGTTGAAGCAGTTTTTGAAGGGGAGAAAGCCGCTGTTCACTCTGTAGTTGAATGGTGCAGAAAAGGTCCGCCCAATTCCAAGGTTAGTAGTGTTAATGTGATTGAAGAAGATTATAAGGACGAATTTAGAAGGTTTGAAATAATTTACAGATAAAAAAAGCGGCTTGTTTTAATAATTTTCAATTAACAAAACAAGCCGCTTTAAAGTTGAGTTTATTCTCTGAGCTTTTTGCCGGGCCGGAATTTAACAACCGTACAGGCTTTGATTTTAATGGGTTCACCTGTTTGAGGATTGCGGCCTTTACGGGCTTTCCTGCGGACTTTTGTGAAAGTGCCAAAACCAACTAGAGTAACTTTGCCGTCTTTTTTCTTAAGAGTTTTTGCAATGCTGTCCATGATCGAGTTTAGTGCAGCTGCTGCCGCGGTTTTAGAAATACCGGCATCTTCTGCTGCCTTGTCCACTAATTCTGCTTTTGTCATAGTACGTTACCCCCCTTTTTTGTTATTGGTTAATATGGAAAATCCTTGCCCGTATTGCAAATACAGCAGCGTAAATATGATGTCAAGTAAAAACAGCATGCTGCGCACTTTTTTTATGTAAAACATTCTTAAACTGTGTTTGGCAGGCATCTATATGGCAAGTATAGCCCGGATATCAACTCTCCTAAGGGGCGCTGGTGTAGCATACTATATAATTAAAACAGAGCATTAACGAAATTTTTGGGGTCAAAATCCTGCAAGTCATCGATGCTTTCGCCTATTCCGATATATTGGATCGGTAATTTGAAAGAATTGCATACGCTGATTACAATCCCTCCTTTGGCTGTCCCGTCAAGCTTTGTGAGCGCAATACCTGTTACTCCAATCGCTTCATTAAAAAGTTTCGCCTGGGATAAAGCATTCTGACCGGTTGTTGCATCAAGCACAAGCAGTATTTCATGGGGAGCATCAGGCATTTTTTTCGAAACCGACCGCTTTATTTTTTTCAGTTCTTCCATAAGATTTATTTTTGTGTGAAGCCTTCCCGCTGTATCTATAATTACGACATCAACGTTTCTTGCCAAAGCTGCTTCAACACCGTCATATGCAACAGCAGCAGGATCGGCGTTATGCATTTGCTTTACTATTTCAGCACCAGCCCTTTGCGCCCAGATTGTGAGCTGCTCGACAGCAGCGGCACGAAAGGTGTCTGCTGCAACAATCAGCACTTTTTTACCTGCAGCCGCATATTTTGCAGCTAGTTTCCCGATGGTTGTAGTTTTTCCGACTCCGTTTACCCCTATAACCATAATTACGTGCGGTTTAGCCGTGATTTTTTGCGATTCTGAAACTTTGTTGCTTAATAAAGCGAGGATTTCCTGTTTAAGAATTTCATTTAACTGTTCGGGTGCGGATATGGAAGAACTCTTTTTAGATATGCTTTGAATAAGATCGCTTGCTGTCTGAACACCGATATCAGACGTGATAAGAAGCTCTTCAAGCTCTTCTAACATATCATCATCTATGACTTTTTTACCCGAAAATATATTATTAAGCCCGTCGGAAATTTTATTACGGGCTTTAGAAAGGCGATCTTTAAGACGTTTAAAATAACCTCCGCTTTCAGGTTCTGGTGAAACGGCAGTTTCCGCTTTTGGCAAATCTGCTGTTTCCTTCTCTGCTTTTTTTTCTGTTTCTTTCTCTGTTACCTTCTCATCTTCCTTTCCTGCGTCCTTCTCTGTTGCCTTCTCAGGTATGATTTTTTCTTTTATTTTACTGAACCAGCCCAATATCATATCTCCTTAGGAGTTTTAATTAATAGTAGCATTCTGTCTTTCAAGGTTTACCGACACAATCTTGGAAACGCCCATATGTTCCATGGTTATACCAAAGAGCATGTCCGCAAACTCCATGCTTTTTTTATTGTGGGTTATCATTACTATCTGAGATTTTTCACCAATGATTTTAAGAAGATTATTAAAGCGATAAACATTGGATTCGTCGAGGGGAGCGTCTATTTCATCCATAATGCAAAAGGAAGCCGGTTTAAGAAGAAATATTGCAAATATAAAAGCTATGGCAGAAAGCGCTTTTTCTCCACCGGACATCAGGCTCATTCTGGTAAGTTTTTTGCCTGGCGGATGTATCATGTATTCAACCCCGGTTTCTAAAGGTTTGTCCGGTTCAGTAAGAATAAGGTTTGCGCTGCCTCCTTCAAAAAGACTGGGGAAAACCTCCCCTATTTTTTTATTGACTTCATTAAACGTTTCTAAAAAACGCTCCTGTGATATCTTGTTTATTTTCCTTATAACTTTATGAAGGTCTTCTATGGCTTTAACAAGATCTTCACGCTGCTGGGTAAGAAAATTAAAGCGTTCTTCAAGCTGTTCATATTCTTTTATAGCACCGAGATTTACATCGGTAAAATCCCCGATTTTCCTCCTGCTTCTGTCAAGCTCTTCTTCCATTTCCTTGACGCTTGATTGAGATATGTCTTCTAAAGATTCACAACCCGCTCTTGCTTCTGCGAGAATACTCTGATAGCGATCTTCAAATCTTTTTGCGATATTTTCTCTCTGTACTTGTCTTTGAGACTGTTCAATTTCAAGCAGACGCAGTTTTTCCAAAGTTTGTTCACGCTCGTTTTTCACATTTGAAATAAGGTCATCATGTTCTTTCTGCCTGACATCAATGGTGTTATAATCATCCTCATTGTCTTTGAGAACTTTGCTTATAATTTGGGCCTTTTCGTACATTCCGGCAAGAGTCTGTTCATTTTCTGCGATCTTTTGTTTTGATGTCTGCATTTTCTGCACTTTCTCTACTATCTCGTGCTCTGCCGCTTCCAGCTGCCTTATTCCGTCGTGATGAAAATCTTTGAGGCGGCTTAGTGAATTGTTGCCACTTTCGAATTTGGCATTTAAAGATGTAAGATTTAATTTGAGATCGACAACTTTTTGATCATAGGAAGTAAGCTCAGTCGTTGCAGTTTCTATCTTGCCGGAAATCATGTTTACCTTTTCACGGGCTTCGGATACTTCATTTTCAACTTTTGAAAGCGCTTCATTATATTTGGCGATTTCTTCATCAATATCGCTTTCTTCACCCATTAACTGTTCTTGTTCAAGCTGAATAACTTCATGATGGCGTTTTGCATGTTTTAATTCTTCAGAGGTTTTATAAAGAAATTTTTCGGCTTCGGTCTCATCCTGCCTGGCCCTGTATTCGCGCTCTTTTAATTTCTGCATGGCAATTTCCGCAGATTTTAATTCCGCTTCAAGGGATTTTTGTGACATGCGGGCATTTTCGATCTGATGTTCAATATCAGATATTTGCTTTTCCAGTTCCTTGATCTCATTTTTCTTGGCAAGGATTCCTGAAAAGCTGTCTGAGCTTCCGCCTGCTATTGTTCCATTGTGTGAAATTATCTCGCCGGTTTTTGTAACTATAGTCTGAAATGCGCCATTGCTGTTAAAAATGTGGAGAGCTTCAGTAATATCTTCTGCAACAACAACATGCCCTATGAGAGTTTCAACCGTTTTTTGAAAACCCGGTTTAATTGACACGTGGTTTATCAGCAATTTTGAAAAATCAGGTTTTTTGTAATGCTCGCATTCCAGTTTCTTTATGGATGAAACAGGAACAAACCCGCTGCGGCCTGCTTTGTTTTCCTGAAGAAATTCAATCAGAGACTTGCATGTGTTCTGGTCTTCAACCACTACATACTGAAGATATTCTCCCAGCGCCGCTTCCGTAGCAGTTTCAAAAGATGGTTCAGGTTCTATGATATCGGCCATGAGTTCTGTTATACTACCTTCCACAGAGCTTTCCGGTCCGGCACTTGCGCGGCAGTGTTTCATTACTGCCTTAACACCATCCTTATACCACTCGAAATTGTCTTCCATCTTCTTTAACGTAGTGTAAGAAGATCTTAACCTGTTCCTTTCCATGTCAAGGATTTGAACTGTTTTTATCTGATTGCCGAGCAATTTACTTTTTTCTTCAAGCTGTTGTTTATAGCCGGCTTCTTCTTTTACAATGTCATCAATTTTTCGCTTAAACGATTCGAGATCTTCTTTAGCCTTTAATTCTATGTTCGAGATTTCAGATACTTTTTTTGTTGCAAGTACAAATTCTTCGTCTGCTCTTTTAAGCCGCCTTTTTAAATTTTCTTTATTAGTTGAAGCATTTTGATAAATGTTTTTATACCTTGCTTCGTGAGCTACAAGATTCATCAAATTGGTTTTACAGGCATCAAGTTCACGGTTGTGCTCTGTCAGGCGGTTCCTGCTGTTTAGAGAAGCGTTGCGCTCAGCTTCCAGTTCGGCGTGTGTTTTGTTTATTTCATCTTTAATTGATACAGTTTGGGATTCAACATTCGATATTTCGGAAAGTATTTTTTCGTTTCTTTCATTAAGGACTGTGCGGCTTGATTCGAGTTCGGAAACTTCGGCAACAAGTCTTTTCTCATCATTGCGAAGGTGAAGCAGGTCGTTTTCAAGCCTGTCCGTATTTCGCTGGATTTCAAATACGTTTGATTTTTGTTCTGAGATTTCCTGGTTTTTTTTGGTTAACTTAAATTTTATGTCTTCTACAATTGCATCCAATTGTTGCAGTTTGGATATATGGCCAGAATCGGCATCCCTTAAATCTTTTAATATTTTATCTGTTTCATCAATGAGTCTTGTATATTCATCAAAATAATAAATGGTAATATCAGTATCGAGCTTTTTAATCCGATCCTGCAGATTCTTGAATATTTCGGCTTTTCTGGCCTGACGTTTTAATACCGCCATTTGCCGGTTAATTTCGGAAATAATATCCGTTACGCGCAAAAGGTTCTGGTTTGTGGCTTCTACCTTGCGCAACGCTTCGTTTTTTCTGCTGTTATAGCGGGTAACACCAGCAGCTTCTTCAATAAAAACTCTTCTTTCCTGAGGTCCTGCATCGATAATTGCGCCGATATTTCCCTGCTGTATTACAGCATATGATCTTGGGCCAAGGCCGCTGCCTAAAAAAATATTATGGATGTCTTTAAGCCGACAGGGCCTTTTATTTAAATAATATTCGCTTTCACCTGAGCGATAAAGACGCCTTGTCAGCATTATTTCAGCAAAGTCCTTAAGCTCTTCAGGGGCTGAACCATTATCATTTGCAAGTGTCAGACTAACTTCTGCCATGTTTAACTGCGGCTTCCCGTTAGCACCTGCAAATATAACGTCTTCCATGGATTTCCCACGCAGCTGCTTAACGCTTTGCTCGCCCATAACCCATTTGAGCGCATCAACTATATTGCTTTTACCGCAGCCGTTGGGACCAACAATAGCGCAAACACCGGCAGGAAATTCAATGTTGGCTTTGTCTATAAAGGATTTAAATCCGCTAATTTCAAGCGATTTAAGTTTCATATAAAGACATGCCTCCATACTGAATGGTTAATGATGCTGTAATAAACCCTTCCTTAATACGAATGCTTATACAGAAACAAGTCATTGGTTGATATTTCATCGAGATGGACTTTATCAAAAAACAAAACCAATGTAAAGAAAAAACGCAACAGAAAGTGTATTATGATAAATATGAATACAATATATGGTGCTTTGACTTTTTGAATAAGAAGGATTTTATATGTAATTTTTTAAAATTCAATATATTTTTACATGAACCGATAAATTACCAAAACTATCCATTACCCTATTGCACCTCTTTATAATACGTTGTAAAAAGCAAATAAGCATGAAACCGCCAAAGATATAATTTGCATAAGTGGCGGGCCAGTACGTGCGGAAAAAATTAAACAAGAGAGCAAATTATAAATACATTTTGAAAGTGGCTCAAGAGCCCCGGGAAATTATGACGAAAAAGCGGAAAAAAAGCAGCCGCCGGAAACGGTCGATAAAACGGCTTATTTTCAAAGCGATCGCCGGCTTAACGATAACTGCGATAGCGGCTTTGGCTATTTATATGGTGTTTCTTTCATATCGCATCGATAAGCGCTTTGCAGGCCGCCTCTGGGATATTCCATCCAAGGTTTATTCCGACACCACACTTCTGTATAAAGGCCAGCAAATCAACCGCGCCCTGTTCATTGAAAAACTTACAAGACTGGGATATCGTGAAACGTCCCGCTCTGCCGGTCGTCAAGGGGAAATGCAGATTTCTGCCAGGGGGATAACAATCAAGCTTCATGAATTTCACTCTCCCATGTATAATCAGGAAAGCCTGCCGGTACAAATACAGCTGCAGGAAAACCAGGTGGCAGCCATCACAAATCTGGATACGGGCAAACCCATGGCTCTTCTCGAACTGGAGCCTGAAGAGCTGATGCAATACTATGGGCCTGATCGGGAGCGACGACGGCTTCTTTCCATCCGGAAGCTTCCACCTCATGTGGCCTATGCAGTTCTGGCTGCCGAAGACAGCCATTTTTACAAACACCCGGGTGTCTCATTTAAGGGTGTGTTACGAGCATTTGTAGTTAACCTGCGTGCAGGCGGCATTCGTCAGGGAGGTTCCACCATCACCCAGCAGCTTGCAAAAAACTATTTTCTTACTCCGGAGCGAACATATAGCCGAAAGCTTAAGGAACTCCTGATCGCGCTTATTCTGGAACAAAAATTTGACAAGAGTGACATTCTTGAAATTTATATGAACGATATTTACTTTGGTCAGGAGGGATCCGTAGCCATCAGCGGCATGGGAGAAGCTGCCCGTTTTTATTTCGGGAAAGATGCCTCGGAGCTATCTGTGGCGGAAGCAGCCACCCTGGCAGGACTTATCAGAGGCCCAAATCTTTATTCGCCCTATAAAAATCCTGATAAATGTCTCAAAAGACGAAACGCAGTACTTTTGGCCATGAATCAAGAGAACTGGCTGAAAACGGATGAATTTAAAGCAGCCATGCTAAAGCCCATGAAACCGGTCGGCTATACCACATCTGGCCGTCAGGCAGCTTATTTTATGGATTATTTGACTGACCAGCTAACGGAGTTTTACTCTCTGCAGGCCCTTTCAAGTGAAGGCCTTTCCATCTATACCAACATTGATACTCAGGCGCAGGCAGCCGCTGAAAAAGCGCTTGAGCGGGGCTTGTCCCGCCTGGAGGCCGCCAATCCGCGTCTGAAAAAAAGCGACCCGGGAAAACAACTTCAGGGCGTTATTGTTGTCATGCAGCCCAAAACCGGGTACATAATAGCCATGGCAGGCGGTCGTGACTATGGCGTCAGCCAGTTTAACCGGGTCGCCCTGGCCATGCGCCAGCCTGGAAGCGCCTTTAAGCCTTTCGTCTACCTGACTGCCTTAGACAGTCATACACCCGTGTCAAAGCTGTCCAACATCCCCAAAACATTTATGATAGATGGCAAACCGTGGGAACCGAAAAATTTCAACGAAAATACCGCTTCAGAGGTAACTCTCAGAGAGGCTTTTGCTGAGTCACAGAACATTGCCACCATCAACCTGGCTTTTTCAGTGGGTTTAGAGCATATTGCCGACACCGCTGATGCCTTTCATCTTCCCATAAAAAAACCGCCCTATCCGGCAATGGCGCTTGGCGCTATGGAAATCACCCCCCTCATGCTGGCCCGGGCTTACTGTGCTTTTGCCGCGGACGGTCTCCTGCCGTTTCCGCTGACCATCAGAGATGTTGTGGATGATACCGGAAAGGTTTTAGAAAGCAGGCACGCACACATTGAACGATTGATTAGTCCCGCAAAAGCTTATATAATGAGCGATCTGATGCGAAGTGTAGTGGATATCGGAACCGCCCGTTCATTAAAATACCAAGGGATTAATTGGCCCGTGGCCGGGAAAACCGGCACCACCAATGATTCGCGGGATGCCTGGTTCGTGGGCTACACACCGGATATCCTGGCTCTGGTATGGGTTGGATTCGACAATGGCGACAGTATCAAGGCCACCGGCTCCGTTGCGGCCTTGCCCATATGGGCAGATCTGATGAAGATGCTTCCTCAGTATGTATCCGGGGAATGGTTTGCCGTTCCTGCTGGCGTTGTGACCCGAACCATTTGCACGGACAGCGGTATGCTTGCCAATATCAACTGCTGTCCAAAAACCACAGAGGAAATTTTTTTAAGCGAAACCGCACCCACTCAAAACTGCGAACAGCACAGCTGTTTTTCTCCGTTTAAAACGATTCTGGAAGGAGTAAAAAAAATTGCCCCAATTTTTTAAATCAATTCTGGCAGGATGTTTTCTTCTGCTCCTGACCGGCTGCGTCTTCGAAAAGCCGGCATTGCGGCAGCCCAGGAGTATTCAACCGGAAGTAACAATTCAGGCACTTCCTCAAAGTGCCCAACCGACAGAAGCCCCTCCTGCCCCTAAAGCTCCGACTCCAAGGGCAATAGCTAGCCTGGAACTTTCAAAACAGGCTCAGTCGCTGATAGAAGCGGGCAAACCCGACGAAGCCATCCGATATCTGGAACGGGCCGTAAACCTGCATCCCGGTAGCGGAGAAAACTATTATTATCTTGCCGAAGCATGGCTTCTGAAAGGAAACTATTCCCAGGCAGTTGAATACAATACCTTGGCGGCCAGCCACTTTAAGGATGAGTCGGAATGGATAAAACGCATAACCTCTCAAAAAAAACTCATCAATCGAATTAGTAAAAACTAAAAGAGTTCAAGTCTTCTATTGCTTAAGCGGCCTTCAAGATCAGGGCTTCCCGGGTTTTCGCAACTTCCGTGCTTTCAATATACTCGTCGAAAGTCATGAGTCTATCTATAACTCCGCCTGGGGTAATCTCGATAATTCGGTTTACTACGGTGTTCAAGAACTCGTGATCATGGGAGGTGAAGAGAATTACCTCCTGGAAATTAAGCAGGCTGTTATTTAAAGATGTGATAGATTCCAGATCAAGGTGGTTGGTGGGTTCATCCAGCATAAGAACATTGGATTCGGAAAGCATCATCCTTGAGAGCATACAGCGAACCTTTTCCCCACCGGAGAGCACGCTGATTTTTTTAACAGCCTCTTCTCCGGAAAAGAGCATTCGTCCCAAAAAGGTCCGGGCAAAGCTCTCGCCCTCTGTGGGGGGAGCATACTGCAGGAGCCACTCGATAAGGTTTCGGTCGCCGTTGAAATAGGTGCTGTGTTCCTTTGGAAAATAGGAGTGGGTGATGGTGAGCCCCCAGCAGAAAGTACCGCTGTCCGCTTCCATCTCCCCGGCCAGGATTTGAAAAAGGGTGGTCTTGGCCAGACTGTTTCCGCCCATAAAGGCGATCTTATCCCCGCTGCTCACAGTAAAACTCACGTTGTTAAGTACCTTTTCACCATCGATAGTCTTGGTGAGTCCGTCAACTTCCAGAATCACGTTACCACATGGGCGTTCCGGTTTGAAGCAAATAAAAGGGTATTTTCTTGATGACACAGGCATGTCTTCAATAGTTAGTTTCTCCAGGAGTTTCTTTCGGGAAGTGGCCTGCTTCGATTTGGATGCATTAGAGCTGAACCGCTGGATAAAAGCCTTCAGTTCATTTGCCCGGTCAGTACTCTTCTTGTTTTCCGCGTGTTTCTGCTTCAGGTTCAGCTGGCTGGCCTGATACCAGAAATCATAGTTCCCCACGTATACCGAGATTTTGCCAAAATCGATATCTGCAATGTGGGTGCACACCTGGTTCATGAAATAACGGTCGTGTGATACCACGATTACGGTGTTCTGGAATCTGCAGAGAAATTCCTCAAGCCAGGCAATGGACTTGATGTCAAGGTTGTTGGTAGGCTCATCTAAAAGCAGGACATCCGGGTTTCCGAACAAAGCTTGGGCAAGAAGCACCCGCACCTTTTCCCCGCCCTCAAGTTCCTTCATCTTTTTCTGATGCATATCCTCAGAAATTACCAGACTTTTTAAGAGAACAGCCGCTTCAGACTCTGCTTCATAGCCATTCATCTCCTCTAATTCGCACTCAAGCTCACTCGACCTGACTCCATCCTCTTCGGAGAAGTCTGGCTTTGCATAAAGAGAATCTCTTTCCGTCAAAATATCGTACAGCTTTTTATGGCCCATGATCACAGTGTTTAAAACCGTCTCTTCGTCAAAGGCAAAATGATCCTGCCTTAAAACCGCGATCCGCTCTCTGGACCCCACGGAAATGGCTCCCGAGTCCGATTCAATATCCCCGGATAGTATTTTCAGAAAGGTGGACTTTCCTGCGCCGTTGGCTCCGATGAGACCGTAACAGTTGCCCGGTGTAAACTTCATGTTAACATCTTTGAACAGAATCCTCTTGCCGTAGGCGAGGGTGACGTTGGTTGCGCAAATCATTGTTGTTTTGTTTCCTTTTCATTAAATAAAAAAACCACAGGAATTAAACCCGTGGTTTAAAAGAGGAGTGACCTATATCATTGTTTGAAGTGAATGGAAACCTTTTTTTCGGGTATGAAGGATTTGAGCTAAAGTCCGTTGCTGACTTAAAACTCTCTCAAAATACCTTCGTAATAATAAAATTGTAGATATTTATTGTTAAAAATTGTAGAATTTAATGAATCGTATCACTGCTGTCCAAAATAATATACAATTAAACATTTGGCATTAAAGAATTCAATCATTTACCTATAAAAAGTCCACTATTTGAAGATCAGGTTGCCGGTTTTAGAAATATGCTGTCCAA
>JAHIFE010000154.1 GCA_018901125.1 Pseudomonadota bacterium
ATAAATATTACCTATAAGTCAAGCTATTTACATAAATTATATTGTGTCCACATATATTATTTTTTATTATGTTATATTTCAATTTATATTAATTAGTTATACCATATATGCATAATATATCAGGGGGAAGATCCGTTATATTTTGATTTCTCTTTGTGTAGCTCATCTTGCTAGTGTTGTTCATAGTGTCCACCGCCACTGTCATGCTTTCCGCCCTTATCATGTCCTCTGCCTCCACCCCTGCCATGTCTATCCCAACCTATCCAGCATCCTCCAAGGAATAAAGCCACCAATACTAAAACTATTGCTAACTTAATAATTCTTTTCATCGTCTACTCCTTTATGAAGAACTTGTTTTTTGGCTTATAAGATAATAATGTTCTTTAGATTACGTCTGTCTGTAGCTTTGTACCTTTTTAATATTTTGTTGCCTCACCTATAAAAGCAGAACATGCTGCTATTATTGAATGTTCTGCTTTTATTAATCATCATTGTTTTTTCATCATTCTCTTTGACGGTTTTTTCTCACCCATCTTCATGGTCATCATCTTTTTCTTCATATTCTTAAATTGTTCTTCCGTTAAAACAGTCCGTATTTCTTTCATAGCTTTTAACATTTCCAAATGATGAACTGTTTTTATCTCTTCAATTTTTTTAACTGCAGATTCGGCCTTCTCCAAATCGAAATCTTTCACATCCATTATTTCCATAAGTTCGATCTCTGCAATCTTCTGGTCAGCTTTGAATTGGGCCTGCTTTTTTTGCATTTCTCTATGTATAGGCTTTATTTTCATCATCTGGTCATCAGTAAGACCCATGTTATCTGCATGTTCAATGCACATGTCCATCATTTCGCCCATCTTGTCCATATGGCCCATTCCCATCATATGTTCATGGCCTTCCCGATGCTCCTTCATGGACATATCCGTCATTTGTGAAAAAGCCGGTACAGGCACGCCGGTCATCAGCAGAGCGACAACCGCCACCAACATTAGTGATAGTCTATAAATTGTTTTCATTTATCCGGTCTCCTTTTATTGTTGTTACTGTTTTTTTTGAACTCATTTACTTCGAAGACCCAATTACTATTTCACGATCAGATCATTCTTTACTGACTTGACTCCATTGACGCTCCTTACGATTTCATCCGCCTTACTTACGGCCTCTTTTGAATTAACGAAACCGCTCATTTGAACGGTTCCCTGGAAAGTCTCAACACTGATCTGAAATGACTTGAGAAAATCATCTGTTGCAAGCAGAGATTTTACCTTGGTCGTGATGACCGAATCGTCAACGTATTGACCTGTACTTTCATGTGTACGTGTAGATGCGCAGGCTGTAAAGGTGGCGATCATAATAAGAAGCGCTAAAAACTGTATAACAATATTTTTATTTTTCATAACGTTTACTCCTTTGTTTAAGTTTGATTGTGAAATGGTTTATTACGAATCCTTTTCTATTATTTCTTTGGCTTTATCTGATGGAAGCGCTAATGGCTAATCCAATTCCGATTCTATTTCGTCAAATACATCCTCGATGCTGTATAAAAGTTTGTCAGCCTGGGCAAGATGCCAGTCGGCTATGTTCTCCTGAATAATCTTATACTGGTTTCGGAGCTTCTCACCATGCCTGAGAAGCACCTCTCTGAGCTGTGTTCCATCAAGGCGATAAAGAAGCTGGTCCAACTGTCCCACTATTTCGTAAAGTGAAGGATCCCGATTCACAAAACCCGGATCAATAAATCCTAAATTGCGCGCCAGTTTAGGATAAGTCCCTTTCAGATCTTTTTTATAATAAGGACGTACGGTAACCGTCAGTTGCATGTATTTGCTCATGGCTTAACTCCTTAACTCCAATTGGTCAGTTTGTCGGTAACAGCGCTGACGCTTTAGTTTCTATCATGTTTTTCTCCCCCCCCTCTTCCAGGCTTTCCATGTCGAGAATTATCTTAAAAGGGCATGGGGCCAAGTCTGCTTATGGCTCTTATTAATCTATCAAGAATCATAAGCAGACTTGGCCCCATAACTGCTAACGCCGTTCATCATGTTCTCCACCCCTGTCATGACCTCCGCCATGACCTCTGCCTCTTCCACCCCAGCCATCTTCCCACCCTATAAAACATCCTCCAAGAGATACAAGCATCATCACAAAAACAATTGCCAGTATAATCCTTCTCTTCATTGCCTCCTCCTTTGTTGATAAGAAATTGTCTATTTGTTTATAAGGCAATAAGTTTAAAAAATATTTTTTAAACTTTTCACTTCCCGATACGAATTGTTGAGAGGTTTCCTATAATCCCGAAAACATTCAACAACCAGAGGATCACAACAATAATCACGACAACATTGAGGATTTTCTTTATGGTGGCCTGCATCGGTATGTAGCTGTTAATAACCCAGAGAATCACCCCAACAACAACTAAAACAATCACTAATTGAATTAACGGCATATTATTTCCCTTTCATTCTGCGTATTAAAGGAGAAGAAATAACTGCCTCTCTCTGTTTCCTTCTCCTTTTACTGACAGGGTCTGTTATCTCGATATCAATAACGTCTTCTGCCTACCACTTTATTCTCTCCTTGCTGTTCGGAGGATTAGAAGTATTATAACAATATAATAGCAAATAGTCTGCCAATAGCCGAAAGAGAATTATAAGCCTGGCTTTAGATTTTAATAACAAAGTGTTAGCTTAGCAGGAGGGAACAGCTTAAAAACATGAAATGATTCTTTTGCCCTCAATATCTGGCGGAACCTCAATATATTGATGGATATTTTGAAGGGAGGCTGACAGTTAATCTGACTCTTTTGTCTCCGACCGGACTATTCCTATCTCAGAGTAACCGCATTTAGAAATCAACTTGCCAGAACTTTCATAAGATAATCATTATCCCAACCAGCCCCAGGGTGCCCGCATTTGGATTTTTCTTAAAAATTAATTTAATTACCTTATGATTGTTTGGCTCATTCAAACTCGGAAAAACCACATTCGTCATTCCGGCGAAAGCCGGAAACCAGTAATTTTAATGGGTTCTGGATACCGGATCAAGTCCGGCATGACGGTCTATGATGTTTGTACAAAACCATTATTTCTAAATGCGTTTACCCTGCATCACAGAGGATACCCGCTTCCTCTTTCGTGCATAGTAGAAGGAAGCGGAATTCCCAGTTTATAGATATAGCGCATTTCATAAATATGTCCCGTTTGAAAAAGCATAAGGCACTCTGTAGATTTATTTTTATTAGCTGTAATCGGAATTTATTCTGACAAACACTATAAAGCTGTTCTTTACTGTTTTATCTTGAAGCAGTTATTTATGAGTTCCTCTTCTTATAAAATTCCGACATCTATAAATTCATTTATAATAAAGAGCCACTTTCAAAACGTTTCAGTTTGGTCAAGGTCAAGGCGGGTGAAAATTTTAACCGCAGGAATACATGGAGTATTTCGAGGATTAAAACTTTCGCCCAACGCAGAGATCGGCCAAAATGGGACGTTTTGAAACTGGCTCTAAAGAGTACAGATTTTGCCAAAGTTTTGTTACTTAGTACAGAGGGTTATAAATATGCTTACGTATTGTCATTTCGAGCAAAGCGAGAAATCTTAAATTGATATAAGAGCCGGTAAAAGATCTCTCCCTTCGGTTGATATGACACTGAAATTATGAAATGTAGTACTTGGTTATCCAAAACAAAACTTATATAAACCACATTGCTCTTTGTTTTATTATTTCGTTTTTTACTAGGAGGGTCTTCTTTTCTGATCTTATCGGCTGCGGCAGACAGTTTGTATTCTATATTTGAAACACGGCTCTTGAGGTCATGTACCTCATTTTCTATCTGAACCGATTTATGAAATGATTTTATAGTAGCAGCCAGACGGAAAGTTTCCCCCGATATTATTTTGAAATACAGCTGCACAAAAACGGTATTATAAATAATCTTTAATTATAGTTAAGTCAAATATTTCTTGATAGATCTCAATATTATGCAATAATCACATTAGTTCTGCATGTATAATTTTTATGCTCTCACTTAACATAGGTATGGCATTCTATGACGCTGAAACACCATGTTCACCGGATGAACTTATAGCTTATGCAGATACGTTTATTTATAAAGAAAAGAAGAAGTGTGATAACTATGGAGCCAGTTTCAAAACGTCCCATTTTGGCCGATCTCTGCGTTGGGCGAAAATTTTAATCCTCGAAATACTCCATGTATTCCTGCGGTTAAAATTTTCACCCGCCTTGGCCTTGACCAAACTGAAACGTTTTGAAAGTGGCTCTATGAAATATATTTTTACCCACCCCGCGTTACTGAAACGGGAATAGATGATTGTGTGACGCTTAAGAAAATACAACACTATCAGAACCTATGATTTTATTATATAAACATTGAGGCTTCCCGTGACACGACTAAAACTGCTTATCGGCCAATGGATAGCTAACGCCACCAGAAGACTTCGCAATAACTTCTATCTTTATCTGGCCACCCTGCTTACTCTTTTTTTGCTGCTTGATGCCGGCATATTTCATGTGGGTGAAAACATGCGACAAAAGACGTTCGATTTCATGGTTCGTAGCCGCGTGATTGTGCCTAAACCGGATAAAGAGATTGTGATTGTGGATGTGAATGAGGCCAGTTTGGCTGCGATGGCGAAGGAATATGGACGCTATCCATGGCCGCGTCAGGTATTCGGCGAGTTCTTAGAAAACATCGAAGCGCAAAAGCCCAAGGCTGTCGTGTTTGATATTTTATTTAGCGATGCTGATATAACAAATCCCGATAGCGACGCTTATTTTAATGACACCATCGCCGCCACAAACAATACTTTCTTTCCTTTTATACGGCTGTCGGAAATCCAGGACAAACTTAGCGCATTAAAACCTTTCATGATTCCTGGTGTGACTGAAATAATTAAAGGACAAGCAGACAAAAATGCAACGATTGCAGTGATATTACCACATTTTATGGCAGCAATTAATTCAGGCCGTTTAGGATTCAATAACATCTATCCGGATAAAGATGGCATCGTGCGCGAATATGGTCTTTATCGGGATGATTATGGCTGGAAGCTGCCCTCACTATCTCTGAGCGTAGGCAATATGCTGGGTTACAGCGTTCCTGAAAAACAAAGCGTACTGATCAATTGGCGCGGCAAACCCTTCAGCTATCAATACGCCACGTTCAGTGATGTGCTGCTGGATATGAGTAGTAAAGTGAAAAAACGTCCGCAAAATGAATTCACCGGAAAAATCGTCATCATCGGTTCTACCGCGCCCAGCCTGTTTGACCTCAAGGCCACACCAATGGCTAAAATTTATCCGGGGGTAGAGATTTTAGCTACCGCCATAGATAACGTCAAACATGGTGATTACATGCACGTGTGGCGCGGTACCCTGTCCTATGTGTTGATTAGTTTAATACTTATATGGCTAACAACTGCAGCTTTTTATAAGCAGACAGATCGCGATAAATTAAATAAGATTTTTAGCACCAGCCAGATTGGCTTGCTGGTGATTTCTTATATTGGCATCAACGTCACCAACACTTACCTGGACTTAAGCGGTCCAATTATTTGGGCGGTTGCGTATTTCAGCATCGCTAAAGTTTATGCACTGGCCACTGACCTTGCACTGCAACGCTGGTTAGCTTTTGGCGAAAGAACGGGCGAAGGCGGATCGCAGGTTCTTATCATGCCAATTCTGGTGGAAAGCAAGGAACCTTTAGGCGACGCGCTGCTAAAAAAACTAAAACGGCAAATTGAACTAAGCTGCCGGATGCCTCATAATATTGATGTACTGAAAGGTTCGCAAAGCGGGATTTGGGGCTTATTTGGCGATATGGCCATCATGAGCTGGACTTATGCTGAGTCTCATGAAGAATATGCACAACAAGTAAAGCTCGATGCTGACCAATTGGCTGGACAATTATCTGCGATATTGATAAATATAGGTTTACCAGGCAATACTCAAGTGCATTACACTATGCATAAAGGAGGTTTGGCAGGAAACAAGTCCTTAGCCAACCAATGGCGCAGCTTGTTTGCCCAGGCCATCCTCAAATTAGAACATATGGGCCATGATAGATAGATATTGGCGAAACTCATTAATTAATCACTGCGCCGATATTTCCATACACCCTGCATAACAGAAAGGTTGACCATGAAAATTTATAAATTCTTGTTGCTGTTAGTAGCCTTATTACTGCCGGGAGTGTCCATAGCATCAGAAATGGGCAGCGCACTCAAAGCCGATATTATTCGCGCTGAACCTTATTCTGATGCTAAAAAAACAGGTGATTTTGCACGCGGTGATAAACTGGAAATTATCAGCAAAAAAGGTGCGTGGCTAAAGGTAAAAACCACAAAAGACAGCGGCTGGGTTCGCTTATTATCAGTTAAACGCGGTGCCAGCAAAGGTGGCAATGCAACTTCAGATATTCTGAAATTAGCAAGTGGCCGTGCAGGCACAGGCCAGGTTGTGGCAACAACTGGAGTACGCGGTTTGAATGAAGAAGAACTTAAAGCCGCTAAATATAATGCCACTGAAGTGAAAAAACTCGAAAGCTATACCCAAACATCTATGCAAGGCCAACAATTCGCACAAAGCGGCGGTCTTAAAGCCGTCATTTTTTCCTACTTGCCGGAATCACAAAATAAAGGAGAAAAATAATGCGGGCACTTTATTCCATACTTATTTTTATGCTCGCCATAGTTATGCTGCAAGCATGCGCTAATGATTTTGGTGATGCATTACAAGAAGTCGTCAAGAGCAATACCACCTGGGAAACCGGCACAAAAAGCAATGAAGTTTCAACCTCCAATGCAGCAAAAAGCGAAAGCAAACCCGCATTCAATCTTCAAAGCCCCTCAAAGCAGGAAGAAATTCAGATAGGCCGAGAAATCACGGGCAATCTTCTGGGCGCAGCTCCACTGGTAAACGATGCTGAACTGCAAAATTATGTCAACAAAGTCGGACGCTGGGTTGCCAATCAGGGAGAACGCGCCGATTTACCCTGGCACTTTGGCATAATCGAAAGCGAAGACATCAATGCCTTTGCCGCGCCTGGCGGCTATGTCATCATCACCAAAGGGCTTTATCGGAAATTGGAAAATGAAGCACAACTGGCAGGCGTACTCTCCCATGAAATCGCCCACGTCATCAAGAGTCACCATCTCAAAATCCTGCAAAAATCACAACTGCTGGATTATGGCGCAAACTTACTCGGCAAGCAATTAGGCAAGGATAATCAGGTAATCCAAAAACTGATCGGCAGGGGTGCAGAAGTTTGCGCCCGCAGCCTGGACAAAAGCGCCGAGTTTGAAGCCGACCGCATGGGCGTGGTGCTCACCACCAGAGCCGGTTATGAACCTTATGGTTTGCCTGAAGTACTGCAAACCATCGGACAAACAAGCAATGATGCGAGCAGCTTGGCCTTACTCTTCAAAACCCATCCACATCCTGATGACAGATTAGTAAAACTGGACGATGCGATTGGCAACCGGCTGGATAATATTAAAGACGGCAAAACACTAAGTGAGCGGTTTTATCATTTGAAGAATTAAAAACAAGCAAAGGCATATAGCATTTATCAGAAGAATGCTCCGATTGCGGCTATATAAAGGGGCATGGCTTTAAATCGAAACCGAATTATAATAAATGGCTCCTGTTTTGCAGACATCGCGGCACAAACCGCAGTTATCACAAACCGCTCCCTGCAAAGTATTGTAATATTCCATCTGATCCGGTTTCAGGCCATATGGACAAATCGATCTGCATTTTTGACAGCCTGCGCACTTATTTTTATTAGCTCTTATTCGCCATATTCGTTTCATTCCTAAAAGGGACAGGCATGCTCCTGAAGGACATAAAAACCTGCACCAGGCGCGGGATACAAAAAATATTTCAAACAGAACTATTGTTAAAAGGAAGATAAATCCGCTTAGGCTTATTTCCTGATGGGTAAATATCATTGAAAACTCCCTGCCGAAAAGCAATGTTATTAATAAAGGAATCAAAACGGAAATGACAATGGAAGAGGAAACGAATTTTGCAGAAAATACAAAATCGATAAAAGCAGCAGGATGAATAATAGTAAAACCCCCGATTGAAAAACTCCATGTATCTCCAAACACTGTTGAGACAGAAGGGGGCGGCAATTGACCATTTATAATTAAAAAAGGGTAAACCTTCGGCTATGCCGGAGGACTCCCAAAGTTTGACATTTCCGGGATGATATGAAAGCCCCTCTAAAAGTGAACCGCTCAAAATTCACAGAAAGAGAGGCTTTCAATGAATGACGAACAAAGTTTAAGCCATACGAAATGGGAATGCAAATATCATCTAACATGGATACCCAAATACCGCAAAAAGGAACTTTATGGTGATCTTCGTATGTATTTGGGAGAAGTTCTCAGAAAACTTGCTCGGAGACGAGAATGTGAAATATTGGAAGGGCATCTAATGTCAGATCATGCTCACATGCTGATTTCCATTCCACCCAAATATTCGGTGTCACAAGTAGTTGGTTTCATCAAGGGTAAAAGTGCCATCCATATTGCAAGAGAATATTTTGGGCGCAAGAAAAATTTTACAGGGCAGCATTTTTGGGCCAGAGGATATAGAGAATCAGCCTTATTGCTGCATCCAGCCAAAAAGCCTGTACCGCATATAGTCACGCCAATCCCAGCGAGTTCTAGTGTTTTAAGAAATTGTCGCCTTGTATAGCCTTTAGCTGATTTTTCCTGTATGAATATTCTCTTTCCCATTATTTCTCCTTGGTTTGATATTCATATATCAATCTATTTTGGCAGGTAGCTGTAATCGATAAAACCTTCAACAGGAATTCTACCCGGAAGATGTCCATTTTTTATCATAATATCCTGCTGCTTGTATATCTGCTCAAAGGGTTCTCTTCCGTCTTCAAAATGTCTCAGAGCGCACCGCATGGCAACTTCCATCTCAACCCCGCAATATTTAGGTATCCAGCGCCTTGCCTCTTTTTCGTTTGTCCTGATGTAATCAAACGCCTTGACAAGCCCACGCAAAAAGGCCCTTACCTTTTCAGGATTTTCCCGCAGATATTCATCCGAAAAAAATAATCCTGAGAAGACATATCCGGGGATAGCATCGTTAAATGAAAAAAGAAGACGACTCGCACCATGCATCTCCAGCATAGTCGCTGTCGGATCTCAGGCAACTATTACATCAACACCTTTAGACCTTAAAGCAGCTTCATGTTTCATTGCCTCGTCTAACTTTATGCCTTTAATTTCGTGGATATCATCAAATGTAAGCCCCGCCTTTAACAAGGTCTCGCGAAGAATCATCTTTGCACTTATATCTCCACTGGTGGCAATCCTTTTTCCTTTCAGGTCAGTAATTTTTTTTATTTCATAATTTGTTGCATCCGCATGAAGCCCGCATCTTGTACCCTTATGCGCTCTGCCGAGCCAGGCAACAATTTTTATAGGAATTTTTCTGTAAGCTGCATGGAAAAAGGACGCCGGAGCAAGATGTCCTGCCTGTATGTCACCATGAAAGGAGGCTGCAATAATATTATGTTCACCAACAAGACGTACAAGTTCTACCTTAAGTCCTTCTTTTTCCCAAAAACCCTCCTCAAGTCCAACGTAAAGCGGTAAGTCGTCTATGCTTCTACCGTATGTAACTTTCATGACACCAAGCGGAAAGTTTTGGGAAACACATATATTTGTATCAAGTAAAATTATTACGGCAACTGATATAATAGTGATTGCAAATTTTATAAAATACACTTTTATCCCTTTGCATGCTGTTATCTTCAGACCATTCCTCCGGATAATGATGTTTCGGTATGCCACGCCAGCATCCTGTTTTGTATAATTCTGGCAATGCGATCCAGGCTAAAGCCGAGAAATGAAATAACGATAATTCCTGCGAACATTCTCGCAGTGGCAAATGTGCGTTGTGCATCTATAACCAGAAAGCCTATTCCCGAATCAGCGGCCAGCATCTCAACTCCAACGATTGCAAGCATGGACATGGCAGTTGAAATCCTCATTCCGGTTACGATCATGGGAAGAGCTGCCGGTATAAGTACTTTAATCCATAACTGACTGCCATTTGCTCCAAGAGAACGTGCAGCCTGAATGAGTTTTTTATCTACACCTTTGATTCCGGCAATGGTATTTAAGACTATAGGGAAAAAGCATGCCTTGAAAATAATCGCTATTTTGGAACCGTTTCCAATACCAAACCAGATAAACATAACCGGCACAAGAGCAAATGTGGATATCGGCCTTATCAGTTCTATAAGCGGATCGATGATATCTTCCACTGCTGATGACCATGCCACAAGAAGCCCTATGGTTAGACCGGCAACTGCCGCCAGAATGTATCCGCTTAATGCACGAGTAATACTGATAGCAATGTGCGGAAACACTTCACCCGTAATTATCATTGCATACAATTCCTTAAACATAGCAGACGGCGGTGGAAAGAAGAAGGGATCAACCCAGATGAAACGGCCTACGATTTCCCAAATAACCATCAAACATATGGGAGAGATAATTTTTCTGTATTTATATTTCATTGGTAACGTCATTAAATTCTTCCCATACAAGTTCTTTAAGATATCTTTCATATTCTCGAAACTCTGATGAAACAAACATATCTTTAGTTCTTGGTCTGGGAAGATCAATTGTTATCAATTCTTTAATTCTTCCAGGCCTCTTGCTCATAATTGCCACTTTATCGGATAGATAAACTGCCTCGCTTATACTATGGGTTACAAAAAGAACTGTGCATTTTGCCTCGTGCCATATTCGAAGAAGTTCTGTTTGAAGGCCTTCCCGGGTAAGCGCATCCAAAGATCCGAATGGTTCGTCCAGCAAAATAACCTTTGGCTTGTTTACAAGAGCCCTTGCAATTGCTACCCGCTGTTTCATTCCTCCGCTTAATTCATGAGGATAGCGGTTTTCAAAACCTTCCAGACCGACAAGTTCAATATAAGCCGAAGATATTTCCCGGCGTTTCTTTTTGGGAATTCTTTTAATTTCGAGGCCAAACTCTACGTTACCCCTGACGGTTTTCCATGGGAAAAGAAGATATTCCTGAAAAACGATTGATCGAAGCGGATCAGGCCCATTCACCGGTTGCCCGTTAATATATAACTTTCCTGCTGTAGCTTTTTCCAGTCCCGAAACAAGCAGCAGAAAAGTGGATTTGCCACATCCGCTCGGACCGACAATGCTTGTAAACTCTCTTTCTTTTACTTTAAGGTTAAAGTCTTCGATTGCAATGGTGTTCTTGCTTTTACCCTCCGCATATACTTTTTTTAGTTTTTCCGCCTCAATTAGATACATGCTAATTTCTTAGAGATATTTGTTCCAGAAAACCTTCAATGCGTACTCTGAGTTGTCCGATATCAGACTGTGAAAAATCCGTTACTATGTGCAGAAAAGGAAGACCATGCTTTCCCTTAACAAGTTCTTTAACCCGGTAAGACTCGATATTAAAAGTATGGCAAAATTGCCAGGTAAGATCTATAACACCCTGGATATTATATTCAGTTATCAACCGGTCGATATCTTTAAATCTTGTAGTATTTGGCGTCATGCATGAACAAGTTACCCTGAGATATCTTTCAGCAATAGCTTCTATAGGATCTTTTTTTTCATCAACCATATCCTCGATTCGCGTAATTCCACCACAGCCCTCCTGACAAACCACAACCCCTCCGCACTCCTCTACAAGTTTCAAAACCTTGTCGCATCCCAGGCTGTTTCCCAAACCTGTCCAAAGTATTCTTGGCCTGTCAGGAGAACAAGCCGGTTCTCTGTTTTGTATTCTATATTTAAGCCCTTCAAGAAGGTTACCGAGTTTTTCTTTATAAGGTTTACGATCAACAGAATAGGCGAATTTTGTGGTTAGACCAACAAGGTCAACCCCCATTACCGGCACAGGATGTTCCTTTCGACACTTGTGAATTTCAACTAAAAGCCTGCGTTCTTCGTTTACGTCTTTAATTGACTGTTTTAATTTTTCTTCTGTTATTTTTACCCCAAGTTGTTCTTCAATAAATATTTTAAGCTTTTTGACCTCAGCTATCCAATGAACAAGAGCTTCCTTTTCATCCGGCATTTGCGGAAGTTCCATAATATGCATGGGCTTTTCCCATGATAGTAGTTCATACATTTTTTTTCTGCCATCGCATGTGGTTTCACCTACAATACAATCCGTAAGCGGAAATATAGGACAGGTATTTGAGACGGCACGGCCATATGTCGCTTTAACCATGGGACATAAATCGGCAGGCAGCACCTCTTCTGCCGCTGCAATGGGCTCTTCTGTAGTTCCGCAAAGGCCGACGGGTATTGCACCGGCTGCCCAAACAATTTCCTTTGGAAAGTATGAACACATTGAGCCTACAACTTTTCTCCCCTCATCCTTTGCCATCTCAAGCTCAAGGGACAGATTGGTTCTTATCTCTTGAATGGTCTCATCAACTTTAAGTTTTTTAACCTTATCGCCCATCTTTTAGATTTCCTTCTCTACTTTTCATCAAATAAAATAACCTGCAGGTGATTGTTGATATATCTTAAGTTATTTCGAACACGATCGTAATTTCAATTGGAATAGGTCCGCTAAAAAGCCTTAACGGAGGTCTGGGAAAGGGAGAAGCTTTTTTGACTGCCTCGATAACAGCATCATCTAAAGTTTTATCCCTTGAAGTTCCTGCAATGGAAAGTTTGGATATACTGCCGTCAAGAGCAACCACAAATTGAACGGTTGCCCGACCCTCTATGCGGTTCATTCTGGCAATTCTTGGATATTCTTTTTTACTTTCAATCCTGAGCTGAACAAGATCAAAATAATCTCTTTTTGTTATTACATCCTTTAGGCCATCCATCACACCGGGATCAAGAGCGGCAAGATCCAATCCGGAACTTTTTAAAATCTCAGAAGCGCTGATTTGTTCAGTAATCCCGCTTGAATAATTATTGTTCACACTGTCTATTTGTATCGGTTTAAACTGAGGCATAATCCTGCTTTGAATCTCCATTTTTTTAACCTCCTGTGGAATTTCAACAACCTTAGGTTTTTGGCGGGGTCTTGGGATATCTCTTGAAACCGGCTTTGAAATATCTTCCAGTGTCATCTCGATATATTTAAGCGTGCTGGAATGATATAACCCTGAAACATGCAAAACGAATATAATATGAATTCCTAAAGAAATTCCAATCAGCCATCTTAACAGCCAGTTCGCATTTCTTTTATTACTGTAACGGTCACCAATACTATTAGTTCCCCATACGGCATCCATAACAATTACAAATCCTTTTCCGTGGCAAGGCAAAGCCTGCCGGCTCCGGCGGCCTTGGCCACATCCATGACCTTAACCACCTTGTTTAGTATTACGCCTCTGTCGGATCTGACTACTACAAGCTTATCCTTATCATTTCCGACCATTTCCTTAACTTTCTTAAAAAGTTCACCTATTGTTACTTCCTGATCGTTAAGGTATGATCTGCCTTCATTATCTACGAAAATAGTGATCGATTCCTCCACCTGAGGTTTTGATGCGCTGGCCTGAGGAAGCTTGATCTTTATTCCTTCCTCCACCATGAAATTGGTGGTTAAAAGAAAATAAATCAAAAGCATAAAGACAATATCAATAAGGGATGTAAGTGGCATCTGAACCTCATAATGTGCCCTGTTTTTACGACTTTTAATCATAGAGCATTCCTTCTAAGCTTTGTTTCTAAGAGATGATATGGTTTTTAAAAATACTACACTACCCTGCTGAATTCTGGCTTCATAGCCATTTACCATTGAAAGCAAATAGCTATGAGCAACAACAATAGGAAGGGCAACCGAAAGACCGAAAGCTGTTGTAAGCATTGCCTCCCAGATACCTCCTGCAAGAACTGAAGAATTAACCTTACCTCCCATTTCCTGAATAACCATAAATGCTTTAATCATACCGATAACAGTACCCAAAAGACCAAGCATAGGTACAATATTTCCCATTGTTGCCAGTGCCTGAAGATAGCGTGAAAGGCCCTGAACTTCTTCGTCAGTTGCATGTACAATAACAGTTTCAACTGTTTCTCTGTCCTGATCTTTTACTTCCAGCGCTTTAGCCAAAACCCGTCCAATAGGTGAATCGCTTTGCCCTGCTATAACAACAGCGCCCTGATCATCTCTGCTGTTCAGCTTTTCAATAACCTTATACTCAAGTCTTTGTCCACGTTTACGCATTCTGCCAATTCGGATAAGCCGCTCAATAAAAATTGCCAGCGAGATAACCGAACATAGAAGTATGGGCCACATGCATATACCGCCCTTAGAAAAGAATTCGAGCATTTCAATACCCCCTATTATTTTTTATCAATTTAGTTCAAATTGTTATTTGCTATTTTATTATCCTCAACATCCGGAATTCCATCATAATCCAGATCTTTTGATCTTTTAGTTATTGCTTCAGATTCATCATATTCTTCCCAGACATCGGGTTTGCCATCGCTGTTTGAATCTTCTTCGACTCTTGCCACTCGATCCTTGTTATAATAAAACCAGGTATCAATCCTGCCGTCGCCATTAATATCCTTTTCAGCACGAACAGCTTCTTCTTTGTTGTTATAATACCAAACTGTATTTAATCTTCCCGTGTTTCCGATATCTTCTTTACTCTTTACAAGTTTTTTGTTTTTGTCATAATGCTCAACAATATCCGGCCTGCCGTCGCCATTTTCATCAATTTCTTTTACCCTTAATACATTCTCCTTGTAACAGTAGCGGGCATCAACCTTATTATTCCCATCAACGTCGGTTTCTATAACCACATCCCATTCGGGACGGTTAAACCATTGTGTAGTTTCAAATCTGCCGTTGTGATCCTGATCCAAAACAAGTTTTATCTTCTTCTCGTCTTTATCAAAAAACATTTTTTTATCTATAATACCATTTTCATTTTCATCTATTTCCAGTCTGACGATTTTTTCATTTTCGTAGTACTGCCAGGTATCCATTTTGCCGTTATAATTCGTGTCGCTCTCAGCCTTTATCTTTTCTCCCTTCTGATTGAATAAAATTTTTATATCCGGCTTTGAGTCTTTATTTTCATCTAATGTTTGCAATGAAAGTTTACCGTTTTTAAAAAATGATACCTGATCTATAAATCCATCGCCTTTGGAATCATATTCCATCTTCACCTGTTCACCGTTTTCAAGATATCTTATACGGTCAGTTTTTCCTGTATGCCTTGTATCCTCTTTGATTGTTGCAGGAAGTCCTTTTGCATCGAAATCACAGAAGAAGTCTGTTTTTCCGTCAAAATTAGTGTCTTTTTCCTGATAAACGGGTTTTTCGTTTTTAAACCGGAGAGTTATATCAAACACCTTATCATTGTTCGAATCTTTATGCTCTTCATTAACCTTCCCGTTTTTAAAAGTAGCTACTGTTTCAAACCAGCCGTCAAGATCCATATCTTTTTTCTGTGAAACGATAACTCCTTTTTCAAAAAACCTGAAAGTATCCATTGAGCCGTTCTGATCCGAATCCATTTTGATTTCTTTTGTAAGACCATTCTTGTCATGCAATATAATTTTTTCAACCTTTGAGTCACCATCAAGATCTTCTTTTCTTTCAAGAGGTTTTCCATTTAGATATGTCTGCCAGATATTTATTTTTTTATCTGCATCAGTGTCTCTTATTGAACTTTCAAGTAATCCTTCCTTGAAATAAAAAGTCGTATCGAAATCTCCGTCTCCTGTTGTATCTTTTTCAATTTTTGCAGGATTCTCTTTCTTATCAAAGTATATAATCTGATCGATTTTTCCATTGCCTTTACTGTCCTTTTCCTGCCGGGCTCTTTTCCCTTCTTCAATAATATCCCAGCAGTCGATCTTTTGATTATTATCAAGGTCCCTTTCAACACGCACAAGTTTACCTTTTTCGTAATATTGGAACCGATCCATAATTCCATCAGCATTACCGTCATTTTCAACTTTAACAACTTTTCCGCCTGCATTTAAATAGATAAACTGATCGATCTTCCCGTCTTTATTCGTATCGTATTTAATAATATCTTCCTGTTTTGCGTGAAGAATACAGTTAGGATCTGGCGCCAGAATTGATGCGCAAATGATACAAATTATTTTCAAAATACTATTGGTTCGTTTATTCATAAAATAAGATACCGCCTTAACTAATATATACTATGGAAAGAAAGGCTGTAGAATTAATATATGCCATTTCATCACCCTTCTTTCCATTTTCTTGCCTTGCGATAAAACAATAAAATATCAAAAGAAAGTATATTTAAACGTTAAACCAAACATCTGGCGGGACATGGGATAACCGTATGTCTGTTCGTAGTTTTCCCCAAATAAATTGTTAATGAAAGCGTTAAGTTTTGCTTTGTTTTTATAAAATGAATACTGCAACCCCACATCCGAAGTTATGTATTCACTAAGAGTCCGTCCCGCCTCGCTGTATCTCCTGCCTACATAACGCTGATCACAGGTAAACTGCAAAGAATCGCTGAGACGATATCTAAAACCCAGATTTATCTTATGCTTCGGAGGTAATTCCACCATAAAACTTTCTGTTTTTGCAGGATCATCTTCTATCACTTCATTGTCTATATATGTATAGTTTCCAAAAGCGGTAAGTTTTTTATATGCTATGTTAAATTCATATTCTATTCCCCAGAACCTTACGGTATCTACGTTCCATCCAGAACTTGTTGTTATGTTATGCAGTAAATCCGCTCTATCAATCGTAACATAATCAGTTATATCGGAATAATATATTATAAATCGGTTATCGATGCCTTCTGCGAAACGATGATAGATTCCTGTTTCATATTGCCATGTTGTTTCATATTCAAGCTTGCTTTGTTTGCCACCGGCAGACATAATAGCCGAATCTCAGCAACCAGGAACATCATAGTCTTTGGAAACGGAAACATATACATTAGTTTCCGGCCTTATGTTATATGTTAAGGCAAACTTGGGTAACACGAACCAGTCGTTGTATAAATGCCTTGTAGAAGCTGCTTCCCATGGAAATTTAAAAGGATATGTCTGCTGTCTTGCTTTTGAAACGCGAAGGCCGGTTTTCATATCCCATTTATCGTTTATCTTCCAGAAATCTTCAAAATATCCTGCATGTATTCGGAAAATATCATGCAATTCCTTGGCTTCTGTCCTTTTAAAATTGTAACCAAGTGTAAGGGAATTATTTTCAAACGGGTACAAAGATAAGGTAATACCGCCTCCAAAATGCCTTTCGGTTTGTTCGTTACCACCATAAATTGAAGGCACGCCCGTTTTTGTAAAATAATAAAACTGTTGATAATTTTCAGTTTCGTAATAGTATATTTTTAATTTTTTGTCCTGTATCGGCTGTTCAAAAGCCACATCCAGATTTTTTACATATCTTTCCCTGTAGTTTCTTCCAGGATAATTATATGAAATTGCTCTATACTTTATTGTATCCGCATCTTCAGAAACTTTGGGATAATCCGGATCATACCCTGCAAAACCAGGCCAGTTCACCACAGGATTTCCCATTTCCGAAGAAGAGCCTTTATGGCTTAAAAGCAAGAGCCCTTGAAAAGGAAAAAGATAGGTAAACCTTGCCGAATAATCCTCACCTTTAAAATCATTGTTTTTCAGAAAAGCGTCATCGTCGCGATGCCCATAATTCAAGAAATAGGTCAAACCCCCTATCCCTCCGTCTACATTGATTCTTTCACTGTGCGAAATTGCATCAGTGTAATCAAAATTTGCCGAATAATCCTGGGCGTAGGTCAGTCTGGGAACAGGAGAATCTCTTTTTACTCCCTTTTTTGTGATTATATTTATAACGCCGCCTTCAGCACTTTCATAAGCTGCCGATGCGCCTCCTCTAATAATCTCTATCTTTTCAATATCACCCAAAGTCAAAGCAGACCAATCAATCGAAGTATTTGCCTTTCCGGTAGAACCGGTCAGCGGCCTTCCGTCTATTGCCACGATAAAACGGCTGTCATCAAATCCTCTCATCATTATTGATGCCTGAGAATCAGGTACTCCGGAACTCTTCATTACATCAATTCCGGCTATGTTCATAAGAATGTCATCAATTCCTTCAACTTTTCCAGCTTTTACATATTTGTCCACATCCACTATCGTACTGGTAGGAGTATATGTTATCGCTCCCCCGCCAAAAGCGTGGACAAACACATCACCAAGCTTGACACGTTCCTCCTTTTCAACATGTTTTTCCGAAACACGATCTTCCTTTTTAGGACAGTCCGGGCAATCTTCACCTTCTTCAGCCAAAACACTCTGCGGCATGAACAGGCATAAAGACAGAAAACCCAGCCCAAAAAGTTTTAAAAATTTAAATTTCATTTAAAAATAAACCCTCCTCTCACTCTTTATATTTTTATTTATTATTTTATCTGGTATCAGATAGTTGAAGCTCAGATCCGGTTTTGTTTACTACCTGATATTCTTTTAAACTTGGTTCATTCTTATTCTTTACTTTATTGCGGCCCCGATATCCTTCTTTCGCTATTATAGATGCTCCCAGAGCACAGGTTGTCTGGGGGTCTTGAGAAATTGCAGTAAATTTTATTCCTAGATATTTTTCCAAAGCGGTCCTTAATCCGATATTTTTGGCAACGCCGCCCACAAATGCGATATTGCTCTTAAGTCCTGTACGTTTAGCCAGAGTGCCAACACGTCTTGCTATGCTTTCATGAAGTCCTGCTGCTATATCTTTTTTAGTTTCTCCAAAAGCCAGAAGGGAAATTACTTCCGATTCCGCAAACACAACACAAGTACTGTTAATTGAACAGGGCTTTTTGGAAGCTTGATAATACTTGCCGAAAGATTCCTGATCGATTTTAAGCGCTTTGGCCATAGCATCTAAAAACCGGCCTGTTCCGGCTGCGCAGCGATCGTTCATGGCAAAATCGGAAATTGTTCCGTCTGGGCTAAGTTTAATAGCCTTGCTATCCTGACCACCTATATCAATAATACCTTCAATAGCAGTATTTGAATAACGAACGCCCTTGGCCTGGCAGCTTAATTCCGTTATTGTCTGATCAAAGAAATCAAGGGATATTCGACCGTATCCCGTACCCACAATCCGCCGGATATTTTTTCTATTACAGCCAATTGCATCAAGAGCCTTTTTTAATACTGTTGTTCCGGCAAGTTTTGGATTTGAGTCCGTGGGAATAACTGCACAGGAAATGATTAACGATTCATTTAAAATTACGCATTTTGCTGTCATGGATCCTATATCTATTCCGGCAAACATCTTTTTTATCCGTAATTGAATTGGTTTAAGTTAATAGCAATCTACCGAACCCAATATTTATAGAAATTAAGTATTTTTCTACAGATAGTCAGTCAGTTCTTTCTTTCCCTAAATGTTTTTATGAATACATAACATATTATCTATTTGTCCAATAGATAATTTCAATATACTCTGATATCGCTGATCGACTTCATATATAACTTCCGGCAAAATATGGTTTGGTGTTATATGCAAGTAAAAAGATTAACAACAGGCCGAGAGCAGAGAAATCCCTGCCAGAGTTAGAGGGTAGAAATATTTGAGTTTGATATAGAGCGAGGAAGGGGAATAAATTTTTGAACCTGGCTTTCTCTTTATAAAAATCATTGACCTATGAACACTAAAATAATACAAGGTTTTCTTTATTATAACATATAATCATATCGGATTTATTTGGCATCCACATTTAATGGTGAATTATAAAATAACATGTTAAATTATTTGGCATTACCACCTCTTAGAATCTTATGTTTATTGCTATTAATGCTCTCTCTTTTTAGCTGCGGAAAGTTTTTAAAGCAGCCTGAAGTTCATATAAACAGTGTACAGATTAAGAAAATAAAAAACCTTGAAGCTGTTTTCAGAGTAAATCTTGAGGTGTATAATCCAAATTTTGTACCTTTTAATATAAAACATATCGAATGTGATGTTGAAATGGATGATCAGCATATTGCTTCTGCTGTTTTGGATGAAAAAATATCAATTCCAATTCGCGGGACATCAATTGTGCCGATAGAAGTTCGCTCGAACTCCTTTGATCTGGTATCTGCAATAATAAAAGCTTTTATACCCGGTTCAAAAACTGAAAACAAAAAAATTGAGTTTAAAATACATGGGAGCATTTTATTGGACGGCTTTTATTATGGATCTGATGCCATAGCTTTTAATTCAAGCGGAAACTTGCTTGAAAAGTTCGGGCGTCAGCAAAAACAATGATGTCGACTCAGCAAAAACTATCAGCTAATATATTTGCGGATTTTACTTATATCTTATGATTCTTACAGAACTTGAAAAAAAAGTTATCGCTTCGTTACAGGCAGATATGCCTGTTTTAAAACGACCATACGCAAAAATAGCAAAACAGCTCAATATTACAGAAAAGATTTTGCTTGATACTCTTAACCGGCTTTTAGAAAAAGGTGTGATAAGGCGTTTTGGAGCAACTCTTTGTCATCAGAATTCCGGTTTTGAGGCAAATGCTATGGCGGCCTGGAATGTTGATGAAGAAATTATTGATAAAGTCGGCAAAAAGCTCGCTTCGTTCAGGCAGGTATCACATTGTTACCGGCGAAATCCCTGTAGAGATTGGCCATATAATCTTTATACCATGGTTCATGCTAAAACTGAAAAATCCTGTATGGAAACAATTCGCAAAATGTCGGAAGCAACAGGCGTGAAAGACTATACCGTTTTATTCAGCCGTAAAGAGCTAAAAAAAACATCCATGAAATACTTCTCAACAGAAAATGAAAGTTGATTAAAACATTCACCTGTGACTTCAGACTCCCCAAATATTTTGCTCATAAATCCGTGGATACACGATTTTGCAGCTTATGACTATTGGGCTAAACCATTAGGTCTTTTATCTCTTGCCTCGATACTAAAAACTCACGGATGCAACATAAGATATATTGACTGTTTGAACAGATTTCACCCAAATCTAAGTAAAATTATTTCTTCAAAAGAAGACGGGAGAGGCTCCTATCTTAAAACCCGCATCCCCAAGCCGGAATGTCTTGATGATGTCCCAAGGAATTATTCAAGATATGGAATACCTGAACAATGGTTTATTAATGACCTGCTTGCCGCAAGACAACCCGATATCGTTTTTATTACTTCTCATATGACTTACTGGTACCCTGGTGTTTTTGAAACAATACGTATTGTCAGAGAAACTTACCCTTCCGCTCCGATTGTTCTCGGAGGCATATATGCCTCTTTATGCCATGATCATGCCTTAAAATATTCAGGCGCCGACAAAGTTATTTCAGAAGACGGAGAAAAAGTTATTCTTGAGCTTGTGAAAGAATATACCGGATTTTCAAACAACATAAAATTTGATTCAGGGCAGCTTGATTCTTATCCTTATCCTGCATTTGATCTTGAAAGCAAAATCGCTTTTATTCCTGTTCTTTCTTCAAAAGGTTGTCCTTTTTCATGTGCATACTGTGCCTCCCGTTATCTTAACAGGCAGCGAATGCTTAGAAGCCCTGAATCCCTAATAGACGAAATAGCATACTGGCACAAAAAATATAAAGTGATTGATTTTGCAATCTACGATGATGCATTTCTTGTAGATGCAAAAAGCCATGCGACACCTATACTGGAAGGAATAATAGAAGCAGGTATTAACGTTCGCTTCCATACCCCGAATGCCCTTCATATAAGAGAAATATCGGAAAATACGGCAACGCTTATGTTTAAAGCAGGCTTTAAAACAGTAAGGCTTGGGCTTGAGACAACTCTTTTTGATAATAACAGACTAGATAATAAGGTTTCGGAATTTGAATTCGAACAGGCCCTTTTATGTTTAAAAAAAGTAGGATTTTCAAAAAAACAAATCTGTGCTTACCTTTTGGCCGGGCTTCCGGATCAGGATGAAAGATACGTAATTGAATCGATAAAAAAGGTTATAGAAAGCGGGATCACCGCAATTCCTGTATATTATTCTCCAATCCCTCATACCGTGCTTTGGGAAAAGGCAGTTCATTGTTCACGTTATGACCTCAATTCAGATCCGATATTTACAAACAATTCCATACTCCCCTGCCGCAAGGAAGGTTTTTCGTGGGAAATTATTTCATTTTTAAAAAAACTTGCCGCAAATTAAAAATTGATGGACTTGAAAAATTCAGAACCAGTCCATAATCATTGACAACCATGAAATATTTTACTAATTATTAGATTGAACTTGCAATAATTGAAATTTTCATATCTGAGTTGTATAAATTTAAATAATGATAATGAATAGTGCGGTTTAAAATCTTATATACTTTTAATCAATTGTTTTCCTTTTTTTATTAAATAGATTTTATTGGGATGATTAGGCGTGCAACATACAACAATATTAAAAAATATACCGATTTTTTCCTGCCTTGATGAGGAAGAGCTTTTTGAGCTTAACAGCGTAGCAACCAAAAGGATTTTCCCAAAAAATTCTCTTTTAATAAATGAAGGTGACAAAACTGATTCTCTTTATATTATTGCAAGCGGCAAAGTTAAGGCAATCATTACCGATGAAAATGGAAAAGAAGTTATACTTTCGATTTTCGGACCAGGAGAATATTTTGGTGAACTCGCCTTTATAGATGGTGAACACAGATCCGCCAGCATCATAACAAGAGAAACCACCGAGGTTTTGATTATCTCAAGAGAAGGTATAAGAGATATTTTATCTTCAAATCCTAACCTTGCATTTAATCTGCTGGTCGGAGTTGTAAAGAGACTGCGCGAAGCTACTAAACAGATCGAAAGCCTTGCTCTTATGGATGTATATGGACGTGTTGCAAGACTTCTTGTCCATCTTGCCGTACCTCATGGAAATAAGCACCGTATTGAAGATAAACTGACTCACCAGGAGATTGCAAACATGACCGGCTCTTCAAGAGAGATGGTCACCCGTATTTTCAAAGATCTTATATACGGTGGTTATATAAGTGTAAAAAACAAGCAGATTACTATAAATAAACAACTCCCGTATTCGTGGTAACTACCTAACTCCTATATACTATATTTTTAGTTCACACTAATATTCGACTCCTTTGTAAAAGTCAAAAAACAACTTATCACCATTGACACCCGCTTTTTTCTCGTGTTACTATCCGGCAAGTAAAATTTAAATAAAGTTTTTCATTAAAAATGCTAAAAGCGGTGAATCTTTTTTGCCGCAAATTCTAGCTGTAAGAACTTTGAATAACACATATTTACCATATCGGATGTTATGCAATGGTTCTCGCTGCTATAAGGTTTGTTATTATGTCGCAATTATCTGTTTTACTAAATCCGATTACTGCTCTTGGAAGATGGATAATATTTATAGTCCAGGAAATGGGGCGAATAGCAATTTTCTTTTTCAAGAGTTTTTATTTAATGTTTTCCCGCCCTTTTCAAATTAAAAAGATACTTCAGCAAATCCATTTTATCGGATCAAAATCAGTATTTGTAATATGTCTTACCGGAGCTTTTACGGGTATGGTGCTTGGTCTTCAGGGTTACCATACACTTGTAAAATTTGGCTCATCAGGATTTCTAGGCGCAGTTGTAGCACTTTCACTTATCAGAGAGCTTGGCCCGGTGCTTGCTGCCATTATGGTTACAGGAAGAGCAGGCTCTGCTATAGCTGCTGAAGTCGGTATTATGCGTATATCCGAAGAAATAGACGCTCTTGATACTATGGACATCAATCCTCTGCGCTTCCTAGTAAGTCCCAAGCTGGCTGCTGCGCTTATAAGCATGCCGCTTCTTACCGCCCTTTTTGATGTTGTCGGTATTATAGGCGGATATATCTCTGGTTCTCTTCTGCTGGGCATAAGCGGCGGTATATACTTTTCACGTATCGAAACCAGTGTTGAGATGGCTGATGTAACCGGAGGTTTTATCAAATCAATTGTTTTTGCGGCTGTTATTGTGACAATATGTTGTTTTCAGGGATATTACACGCACACCCGAAGAGAAGGGTTTGGAGCAAAAGGAGTAAGCCTTTCCACGACTTCAGCTGTTGTAATTTCCTGTGTAATTATTCTTATAACGGATTATGTATTAACATCCTTGCTGCTGTAGGATTTATGAGAGAACCTTTTATTCAATTCAAGAACGTATATAAAAGCTTTGGTGAAAACCATGTTTTAAACGGCGCTGATCTCAGCATTTATAAAGGTGAGATCACAACGATAATAGGCAAAAGCGGCGGTGGAAAAAGCGTGCTTTTAAAACATATCATAGGGCTTATTGAACAGGATTCGGGAAACATACTGTTTGATGGGCAGCCTCTTTCAAATATGAAAAAAGCCGAAAAAAAAGCCCTGAAAAGAAAATGCAGCTACATGTTTCAGGGAACAGCTCTTTTTGACTCTTTAACCATTTATGAAAATATCGCACTGCCGCTTAAGGAAACAACCCGTTTATCCGATTCAGAAATAAACAGGCGTGTAAAAGATAAAATGGATCAGCTCGATCTTAACGATATAGATGAAAAATATCCTTCACAGCTTTCCGGAGGAATGAAAAAAAGAGTAGCTCTTGCAAGAGCTCTTGTCACCGATCCGGAAACTGTTTTATTCGATGAGCCAACAACCGGCCTTGATCCTATCCGTAAAAAGTCAGTTCATGAGATGATATCGAATTATCAACTAAAATTCGGGTTTACCGGAGTAGTGGTAAGCCACGATATACCCGATATATTTCATATTTCTCAACGGGTTGCAATGTTAAATGACGGCCGCATACTTTTTGAGGGAAGCCCCGATAAATTGGCTCAGTCCTCAGATCCGGCGGTTAAAGAATTTATACAGGGGCTTTATACAGGCAATGATAATGGATGCATACAAACGGATAAAAAAAATTAATAAGTAAAATATGCTTTATGATAGTGTGTTGGAGGAAATGTGAAAAAGCAATCAATAGAAACTTCGGTTGGAATATTTTTTTTAATCGGCCTCATCTGTGTAGGATACCTTACCATTAAGCTTGGAAAAATGGAGTTTATAAGTGATAACAGTTACGTAGTTAAAGCGAAATTCAAATCCGTTTCAGGACTTAAACCGGGTTCCCAGGTTGAAATGGCAGGCGTCAAAATCGGCTCTATTGATTCCGTTTCTCTGGATAAGGATGACAGGGCTCTTGTTAATATAAAAATAAATAAAGGAATTGTTCTCACAGATGATGTTATTGCTTCGATAAAAACATCCGGTTTGATCGGAGATAGATATATCAGTATCTCTCCAGGTGGTTCCGAGATAATATTGAAATCAGGCGATACTATTACCGAAACAGAGTCAGCCATCGATATTGAAGAGCTTATAAGCAAATATGTTTTTGGTAAAGTATAATCCCGTTGATATTATCAAATTGATATGATCAAAAACCATGTATTACAATGACAGAATAATTTCCAAAAGATTTGGTGATCCTATGAGGATTCAAGGTATCATGGGTTCTATGGCTCAATTGGAATGCCAAAATATTTTAGGAGGAATAGCAGTGAAAAAAATAATAGTTTTTCTGGTTTTAATGTTTTTTGCTTCAATTTCGTTTTCTGCTGATTTAAGCCCTATAGATTCGCTTAAAGGTCCTGTCGACCAAGGATTAAGCCTTTTAAAAAATCCTAAATATATGGATGCTTCTCAAAGAAAAGATCAGCGTGATAAAATGTGGGAAATAATCCGCAAAGCATTTGATTTTACTGAGCTTGGAGGAAGGACTCTTGCGGTAAACTGGAAAAAATTTTCTCCCCAGCAAAGAAAAGAATTCACTGATGTTTTTGCGGAAGTTCTCGGCAATGCATATCTAGACAAGATTCAGGCAGAATATAAAGGTGAAAATGTAGACTATGTTAATCAGGAAATTGTTTCTGATAACAAAGCTGTTGTAAATACAAAAATAAAACGGGCAAATGAAGAAATATCGGTAAACTACAGCATGATACTTAAAGAAAATGGATGGAAAGTATATGATGTGAAAATTGAGGGCATAAGCCTGGTTCAGAATTACAGGTCTCAGTTCAATGAAATTTTATCAAAGGAAACCCCTGATGAACTTATAAAACGGCTTAATAAAAAGCTTAAGGAACAGGAAAAGGGGTAAATAATATTATGAACAAACTAGCAACAGCCATCATTGCTTTTCTTATATTTTTCTTCTCTGCCGATTCTCTGATTGCATACGATCCGGCAATTCAGACATCTACGGAAGATGAACATGGATCAATTTTAATTGCTTTGGAATCGGGTAATTCCGATCAGGAATTTTTAGATGATGAGCCGGATTTTTTAAAAGAAGAAAATACCGACGATGAAATAAACATAAGCATTGCAGACCCTTTATATTATTGGAATTTATCCATGTTCCATTTTAATGACAAAATGTATTTCTGGGCTTTAAAACCTCTTACACAAGCTTATCTTTATATAACTCCGACTATTGTCAGAACCGGGGTGGATAATTTTTTTTATAACATTAAAATGCCTGTTCGTTTTACAAACTGTATCTTGCAGGGTAGAATTGTAATTGCAGGCCATGAGCTTTTAAGATTTATGATAAACAGCACCCAGGGAATACTAGGATTTGATGATGCTGCTAATAATTATACATGGCTAAAGAAAGGAGAGGAAGATCTTGGACGAACTTTTGCTTCTTATGGAATAGGAGATGGAATATATCTTGTCTGGCCTTTTTTCGGGCCTTCCACCCTTAAGGATTCTTTCGGCATGTTTGGGGATAGATTCTTAAACCCAGTTTCATATTTAGAACCGCTTGAACTGTCGCTGGGTGTTACGGGTTATGAAGTAGTTAACAAAACGTCTTTCAAGATAGGAGATTATGAAGCATTCAAAAAAGCTTCTCTGGAACCATATGAGGGTCTGAGAAACGCTTATATCCAGAACCGAAGGAAAAATATTAATGAATCCCCGCTGAATATAATCTCCCACGGCTTGCTGGGATGGTAAAATAAAATACGATTAAAGGAGCCACTTTCAAAACGTTTCAGTTTGGTCAAGGTCAAGGCGGGTGAAAATTTTAACCGCAGGAAT
>JAHIFE010000155.1 GCA_018901125.1 Pseudomonadota bacterium
ACCCCAGCAAGGATGTAGAAATAGTATGATTGCTTATTGTGGGATTGATTGTTCTAAGTGCCCAAGCTATCTTGCAACTCAGTCCGGGAAGCACCAGGAACTGGAGAAAGTCGCAAAAAGTTTAGAGAAAGTGTATCGTACTGAAGTGAAACCCGAGTATGTGATTTGCGATGGCTGCAGATCTGAAGGCAGACTCTCATACTTTTGCCGGAATAAATGCAAGATGCGTAAATGCTGTACAGACAAGGGATTTCATTCTTGTATTGAATGCTTTGATTTTCCTTGCAAGGAACTGGAATTTGAATTGAACAATGCACCAGAAGCGAAAAACAACCTGAAAAAATTGGAAAGATAACCTAGGCTTTCACGGGATCGCGGCAAAGAGCGCCGCTCCCCGTGAAGCCTGTCGTTGCAGATAATCGAAGGTGATTGTATGGAGAAGGATATAAAAATCAGAGAGGGCAATACATCAGATTTAGGGGATATCATGAGTATATCAAAATCCCTTGATGACTGGTTTAATGAAGACGGAATAAAATTTATTGAACAAGATTTCGAATTTGAAAAAACGATCATCGCTGAGGTTGATTCAAAACCTATCGGGTTCCTTTCCTTTTATACCTATGAGGGTGTTGGCTATTTAGGCTGGATAGGTGTTTATGAAAATTATCACGGCAGTGGTACCGGAAAATTATTATTTGATGAATTCGAAAAAATTATGAAAAAAAATGATATAAACACACTTCAAGTTAAAACCCTTGGAGAAAGTGTTTTGTATCCACCTTATGACAGAACCAGAAGCTTTTACAAGAAAGTGGGTTTCACGAAACATCGTTCAGAATTTACAGAAAATCCGGGATGCCCGGAAGAATTAATATTAAGGAAAAAAATCTAACCTATCTTCTTCACCGGATTCTGGCCACTCCGCGGCCAGAACTCGGTGAGAAGTTCGTTCGGCACCACATCCAATTGCTCCGATAAAATTAAATTGCGACTTGACAGGTTGAAAGAGTTGTTTTAGACTGGTCTAAAACTAGTCTATAACGCCTCAAGGAGTCTATTATGGAAACAATTGGTGCATATGAAGCCAAAACACATTTACCCAAATTGCTGGAGCGTGTTATCAAGGGCGAACGGATAACTATTACAAAACATGGTGTGCCAGTTGCTGTTTTGCAGCCACCAACGTCTTTAAGAAAAACTGAACCAAGCAAGGTTATCGCCGAATTACGAAAATTTCGTGATAAACACCCCCTTAAAGGGCTATCGATTCGAGATATGATTGAAGAAGGAAGACAATAAATGAGCGATGATTTTGTTATTGATAATTCAGTAGTTATGACGTGGTGTTTTCAGGATGAAGACAGTCAATACACTGATTTAATACTAAATAAACTCGAAAGCGCCACCGCGTTCGTCCCATCAATTTGGCCTTTAGAAGTTACCAATGTGTTATTGGTGGCTGAGCGAAAAAAACGAATTGGTGAGGCGGATAGCACACGTTTCATTGCCCTACTTAGTGAACTTCCAATAATTGTCGATCAAGAGTCACCTGAAAGGATGATTAAAGAAAATTTTGCACTAGCCCGTAAGCACAAACTTTCAAGCTACGATGCTTCATACTTGGATCTTGCAATGAGAAAAGGATTGCCTATTGCCACGCTTGATAAAAATTTATTGGCGGCTGCAAAACGAAGTAAAGTTTCAATATTAAAGAGTTAATAACTTGAATTGCCGAACAAACGCCTGCACAAGGACCGCAAAAGGCGGGCGACTGTAGCTTTTGCATATTCATCATTATACTTTTCTTTGTCCAAGTCCCTGTCCTTTTGCGGCCTGTAAGGCGGAACGGTTGTGTGAAAATAAATTACGATAAGGAGTTTGCATATGCCCATTGTTACGTTGACCCTTCGAGGGCCGAAGTCCGCAGAGTTCAAGAGCAATGTCCTCGGGGCCATTCACGACGCCTTGGTTGACATCGGCGTCAGCCCAAATGACCGCTTCCATCGCGTGATCGAACTGAACGAGGAGAACTTCCAGTACGACGCCACCTTCCCCGATGTTCGTGGTCACAGAAACGAGAACTACCTACTGGTTGAAATCCTCCTCGGCATAGGGCGTAGCGTCAAGATCAAGAGGCAACTTCTCGCCGGAATCACGGCTCGGCTCTCAGCCCTTGGTCGCGATCCAGAGAACCTCATGGTGGTCTTTCAGGACGTGCCCTGGGAAAACTGGTCACCCGCTGGAGGTCGCTTTCCCAATGTTTAGTGGTTACCCAAGAGCACACAACCAATCCATACAGCCGATCACTTCGCTCCGGTTGAGGGTTAGCCTACGATAGATAAATGTTAAGAGTATTCAAAGTGGAAAAATTTAATTTCGATAATAAAGAAGTAACACCTGAATGGCTCACATCTATTCTTGAAAAAAATGGTTTTCTTTATAAAGGGAGAGTAATTTCAATTGAACAAAAGATAGCGTTTCCTTTAATTATATCCGATATTTTTTCTCTAAAAATCAATTATTCTCCGGAGAGTTCAGGCCACTTACCTTCGAAAATATTAATGAAGCTTAATAAACCACAATTCAGTGACATGGGTATAAAAGAAGCCATCTTTTATGGTTCCGTCATGAAATCAAATATTTCATTACCATTATTGACTTGCTATGGAATAGAAAAATCTCACGAATACAAACAATGTTGCATTTTGTTCGAGGATCTTACTGACACACATTATCAAATTGAATTAAATGTACTGCCCACTCAAGAACAATATAAAATGGCAATTTGGGGGCCGAGGGGACGCCCTTTGTATATCGATATTTGAATTGTTATTGACGTCCGATAGACCCTTATTGACTTCAATGTAAATATATAAAGGGCGTTATATATCAATTTAAGAGAAGTAAATACTGCCACAAGTAACAAATTAAAAATATATTTTCGCGTAGATAAAAAAA
>JAHIFE010000156.1 GCA_018901125.1 Pseudomonadota bacterium
AGACGTTATCCCTACCATTTTTTGCTCCTTATACTTTAATGTTTTGAAGCTCTCCGCAAAAAAGCGGATTACAAATTATAAACACCACGGTTCAATTTTATATTTTGCATGCGTATCCCATATATAAATGCATGTCAAGCCAAAACGTGTTATATCACAGGGTAACTGTATTGGGTTTATCCTTCTACTAAAACATTAAACAAATACTCGTTATCCACTCAGCCCTTGTCGCTTTACTTCTATGCTACTGAGCCACTTTCAAAACGTTTCAGTTTGGTCAAGGTCAAGGCGGGTAAAAATTTTAACCGCAGGAATACATGGAGTATTTCGAGGATTAAAATTTTCGCCCAACGCAGAGATCGGCCAAAATGGGACGTTTTGAAACTGGCTCTACTATTTGTAGGTTTTTCTTTTCTAATCATGTTAAATGCAATCTTGCTACCAAGATTATTTTAATTTGATTGAATTCAACCACTCGAAAAGCACTGCTTAAACACAACCAGGAACAGACTTATGAAAATTACTATACGTTTGAGCTACTTTCAAATAAAATAGCCAATTGTTAATTTGTCTGTCTCATATCTCATTTCGCAAATATTTTTGCATTAATTATAATTTCTTGGTATATCAAATTATATAATCCTTTTTGATGGTTATCTTTATTTCGTTTAGCATTTAAAATAATAACATTAAGGTAAACATAAAAATGACAAAATTATTACTAAAAACATTCGGAATATCTAAACTGCTTCCAAAAACAAGCAAGCCAGCTTCAGCTCCTGGAACTGTAACATATATCGGTAAAAAGCAGGAACTGCCGGTTAAGCTCCATATGATTGATTACAACGAAACCGATTTCACAGAAAAGAACCTGGAAAGCTTGGTTGAATGTTTGCCGTTTAAAGACAACCATACAGTAACATGGTTAAATTATACGGGGGTTCATGATATACAAAATATTAATGAGGTTGGAGAAATATTTCAGATACATCCCCTGGTGCTTTCTGACATAGCAAACACCACTCAACGACCTAAGGTCGAAGAATATGATAACTATATCTTTACTGTCATTAAAATGTGTTATTTTAAAGAAAACACCGGCGAAGTGTATATGGAACAAGTAAGCTTATTGATTGGAAAAGATTATGTTATTTCATTTCAGGAAAACGATATCGATGTTCTTGAAGGCTTACGGGAAAGAATTAGAAACGGAAAAGGCTGCAGGGTTCGCAGGCTTGGAAGCGATTATCTCCTGTATTGCATTATAGATGCTATTGTCGATAATTACTTCTCAGTTCTTGAAAATATTGGCGGACAAATTGAGCTTTTGGAAAAAGAACTCATGCTAAATGCTACTCAAGAGCTTTTAGCAAAGATATATGGCTTGAAACAAGAACTTGTTTATTTGAGAAAATCTATTTGGCCCATGAGAGAGGTTGTAAGTACGATTCAACGTTCCGAACATGACCTGGTTAATGAGGGAACATACGTTTATATGCGTGATGTCTATGATCACACAATTCAGGTAGTAGAAACAGTGGAAACATTTCGGGATATGGCTTCGGGAATGCTTGATCTTTATCTTTCGACTATGAGCAATAAAATGAATGAAATAATGAAGGTTTTGACTTTATTCGCTGCTATATTTATTCCTCTTACCTTCCTGGCAGGTATTTACGGAATGAATTTTGAGTTTATGCCGGAGTTGAAATGGCGCTTTTCATATCCGGTTTGGTGGTTTATTACTATTTCATTGGTTGTAGGTATGATTATATACTTTAAAAGAAAAAAATGGTTATAAATATTCATTGTCGCCGATAAAAACCTATGATTTGAGAGTTCTGCTGATCAAGTTAAGCTTCTCTTTTATCTAAAACTGAAGGTAACCTCAATTATATGAATCAGGACAAATCACATTATTACGATGGGAAGCTATACGGAATAATCTTTGATTATGCACTCAAAGAAATACGGGATACTATAATTGCTCAAATAGAACCTGGCAGTAATTTAATAGATATTGGTTGCGGAACAGGCTCTTTGGTATTTGATCTTGCTAAAAAGTGCAACTCTGTTACCGGCGTAGAACTTTCATCCAAAATGTTCGATTATGCCAAACGTCGGCAGCTGGCAAACAAAATACAAAATATCCGGTTTATACATGGCGATGCGGCTAATTTACCTGATTTTAAGGATAAGCAGTTTGACTATGCAACGTTTTCAATGGCTATCCATGAAATGCCGCCTGATTTACGCGTAAAAGTTTTGCTGGAAGCAAAGCGTATAGCTAAAAAAATTATTATCGCAGATTTTGCAGCACCCCTACCTAATAATTTAATGGGAATCATGACTCGCATCATAGAGTTTTCAGCAGGCATTGACCATTTCAGATGCTTTTTGGATTATCAGAAAAACCATGGTACAAGTCCATTACTTTCAATCTGCCAGCTTTCTGTTTACAAAGAATTTACGATAAAATACGGTGCAATGAAAATCGTTGCAGCTAAAACACCCAATATATCTCAATAAGATACCTTATAAGCTGTTCGCTATTCGCTATAATTATGTTTTAACTCTAATAAAGATATACGATTGCCATCGCTTGTGTATTCAATATTTCTTGACAAATGCTATATTTCTTAATAGATGATCTATGTAAATCTATTAAAATAAACCATAAAAAGCCGTTGCTTTTTTATTTTAAAAAACCAATAAATTATTGAAAGGAGAAGTTAACAGATGTCGAATTTGATACCACCTCATGGCGGAAAAGGCTTAACCTGCTGCTTGCTTGAAGGAGCTGAGTTGGAAGCTGAAAAGAAAAAAGCTCAGGGACTAAAAAAGATTGATGTTTCCCCACGTGAAAACGGGGATTTGATAATGATGGGAAGCGGAGGATTCAGTCCTCTGACAGGTTTTATGACAAAAGCTGACTGGAAAGGTGTTTGTGAAAATTTTCTTCTTGCGGACGGCACATTCTGGCCCATTCCTGTTACTCTGTCCGTTTCCCAAGCTGATGCGGACAGCATTAAAGTCGGTGATGAAATAGCCCTTAATGACCCTGAAAGAAAAGAAATTATGGCTACAATGAAGGTCACCGAAAAATTCGAAATGACCGAAAAAGACAAAAGATTTGAGTGCGAAAAAGTTTATATGGGCGAAGGCACAAAAACAGCTGAAGAATTCTGGAAAATCGCAGAGCAGGATCACCCCGGAGTTCAGATGGTTATGCAGCAAAAACCTATCAGCCTTGCCGGTCCTGTAAAAGTTCTGAGCGAAGGTGAATTTCCTGTAAAATATGCAGGTGTTTACATGAGACCTTCCGAATCCAGAAAAATTTTTGACGAAAGAGGATGGAAAGAAGTAGCAGCATTACAGTTAAGAAACCCCATGCACAGATCGCATGAATATCTTTGCAAGATAGCTGTAGAGGTATGTGATGGCGTTTTCATCCACTCTCTTGTTGGAAATTTAAAACCGGGCGATATCCCGGCTGATGTTCGTGTAAAATGCATTGATGCTCTTGTAAAAAATTATTTTGTAGAAAAGAATGTTCTTCAGGGTGGATATCCTCTCGACATGCGTTATGCAGGCCCGAGAGAAGCGCTTCTTCACGCAACTTTCCGTCAGAACTATGGCTGCTCACGCATGATCATAGGCCGCGACCATGCTGGTGTTGGCGATTTCTACGGTATGTTTGAAGCCCAGACAATTTTTGACAAAATTCCTCATCCTTCAGCACCTGGCAAAGCACTTCTTTGCAAACCGCTTATGATCGACTGGACTTTCTATTGTGTCAAGTGCGATGGCATGGCGTCTCACAGGACTTGCCCGCATACAAAAGCAGATCGCGTTATATTGAGCGGCACAGCGCTTCGTAAAGGATTGTCTGAAGGCACGCCGATACCGGATCACTTTGGCCGCGATGAAGTATTGGTGATTCTTAAAGAATACTATGCCGGCTTAACAGAAAAGGTTGAAGTCAAACTGCATGGAGCAGCTATAGGCAAATAAGTTTATAGATATAAAAAACGAATAAAAAAAGGGAGGCGCTTTTCAGCATCTCCCTTTTTTTATGTTTTATTCTGTTATAATATTTTGTTTTACATAGCTTTAATTATTGCCTGTTGCTGTATTCTGCATATCCAAGTGCAACCGTTCTGTAAACAAGGTGTGCAAGTTTTGAAAAAGGTAGGAATGCAAAAAGATTGAACACAAATATAAGATGTATGAAATAAAGAGCGTATGAAATTCCGGCCATATGGGCAAGCCTTGTCATTTCGGTAAGCATGCCTGTGAGACCCAATCCAAGGACAAGACCTAAAAGATACCAATCCTTATAATTGGTCACCTGGTCGGTTTTATCCATTCTGCTTTTAATCATTAGATAGGCACCAATAATAAGTGCGATCCCGCTTATATTGGCAAGCCATTTAACAGGATTAAGCTGTGAATACGGACCTTCTATATGAAGAATGTATAAAAAGACACAGAATACGCCTGTTACAACTGCAAGGCCAAGGAATGAAAACAATACCATTCTATGTGCCGTAGATCTGTCTTTATTTTCACTGCACTCGTTAAATTTGTCGTGTTTTAAAATCATTGGAAGAACTTTTACAATAGAGGATAAAAATTCCTTTATATCCAAGTCTTGTCTTTTAGTTTTTCCGTTCATTACTGCGTCCTGGTGAATATCATTTAAAAAGTTCTTTACACCAAGACCAAATATGGCAACAGCCCACAAGGAAAGGGGAACAAAAATAATGTCTACAAGCCAGGTGGAAAAGAATTTTGTATGTGCAATCTCACCGGCTTCAGGTGAAAAATTAAGCAAGCCGGTAGCAAGCCCAAGAACAATGAATATAACAGCAGGGACAATAATTAAAATTGGCAGTTTTTTAGGATCATTAACCATTTTGCCAAGTGCCTTTGGAACAGCATATTCGGAAATTGCAATCGAACGTATTGCTCCAAGCACATCACCAGGTCTGGCACCGCGAGGACATTTTGCGGAGCAATCTCCGCAATTATGGCAAAGCCATATATCTGCGTTTTTAACAACCCTGTCTTTAAGTCCCCAGGATGCTGCAATCATTTCCTTTCGGGGGAATGGTTTTGTATCCGGTGAAATTGGACATACTACAGAACAGGTTGCGCATTGAAAGCATTTCTTCAATGTATCTCCGCCAAGCCCAACAACATCATTTATAAAGTTAATATCAGGCTCAATCAGATATTTATCAGTCATGCTAATACCTCCTTAACAATGGAAATTCTATC